>JANLUW010000242.1:0-1835 GCA_031363645.1 Rhizobacter sp.
TTCGGATAGGCGAAGGTGGTCGGTCGAATGCGACAAGTGATGGTCAGAGGGCTGAACAAGATCAACCAGGCGTTCACCTTGGCCATGGCTGCCTACAACATCACGAGACTGCGAAATCTCGACGCGCTGGGCGCCTGAGGTGCTGGAAATGAGCGCAGAACGCGTCGAGTCTCGGGAATCCATCGAACAACGGCAAGTCAAAAGCCGCGCCGAGTCAGAAAATCCAACAATTGAGCGCTGAGTGAGCATTGCAGTCACGGAAGAGAATCGACTTTGCATGGGTTCTTCAACAGCCTGCTACCGACTTCAACTGCATGTCGGTGAGCATCGAGGGGTGCCAAGTCGATCAAGAATCGATACCGTCAAACGGGCTGACGGTACCGAGCTTGGTCGGTCAAGGGCCGGCTCGTCAATACCGACTATGCCGTAGGATGGGTTAGCTCTCACAAGATGACACGAGACGATGGGAGACGCTAAGTCCCTGTCAGCATGTCACTTTTTCAGAATTAACGGACGACCTTAAACGACGTGGGACGAAGATAGTTCACTCCCACTCGATCGTCGCCGGCGGCTTGCTGCTCACGTCATACGTCACACGGTTGATGCCGCGCACCTCGTTGATGATGCGGCTCGACACTTTCTTGAGCAACGCATACGGCAGCTCGGCCCAGTCGGCGGTCATGAAGTCACTGGTCTGCACGGCGCGCAGCGCAACCACGTACTCGTAGGTGCGGCCGTCGCCCATCACGCCGACGCTCTTGACCGGCAGGAACACCGCGAAGGCTTGGCTGGTCAGCGCGTACCAGCTCTTGCCAGTGACCGCGTCGAACGTGTCGCGCAACTCCTCGATGAAGATCGCATCGGCGCGGCGCAGCAAGTCGGCGAACTGCGGCGTGACCTCGCCTAGGATGCGCACACCCAGCCCCGGGCCGGGGAACGGATGGCGGTACACCATGTCGTGCGGCAAGCCGAGCGCGACGCCGAGTTCGCGCACCTCGTCTTTGAACAGCTCGCGCAGCGGCTCCAGCAACTTCAACCCCAGCGTCTCGGGCAGGCCGCCGACGTTGTGGTGGCTCTTGATCGACGTCGCCTTCCTGCTGCCGTTCGCGTATTTCGCGCCACCGCTTTCGATCACGTCCGGGTAGATCGTGCCTTGGGCCAACCACTTCGCGTTCGGCAACTTCTTCGCCTCGCGCTGGAACACCTCGACGAACTCGCGGCCGATGATCTTGCGCTTGACCTCGGGGTCGGTCACGCCGGCGAGGTGGCCGAGGAACTGCGTGCTCGCGTCGACCGCAATCACCTTGGCACTCAGCCGCCCGGCGAACATCTCCATCACCATCGCGCCCTCGTTCAAACGCAGCAGGCCGTGGTCGACGAAGACGCAGGTGAGCTGGTCGCCGATCGCGCGGTGGATCAGTGCCGCGGCCACGCTCGAATCGACACCACCCGAGAGGCCGAGGATCACCTCTTCATCGCCCACCTGCTCGCGGATGCGCGCGACGGCTTCTTCGATGTAGTCGCCCATCACCCAATCGGGCTTGGCGTTCGCGATCTCGAGCACGAAGCGGTTCAGCAGCTCGCGGCCTTTTTCGGTGTGCGTGACCTCGGGGTGGAACTGCACGCCGTAGTAGCCGCGCGCTTCATCGGCCATGCCGGCGACCGGGCAACTCGGCGTACTCGCCATCAGCTTGAAGCCGGGGGGCAACTCGGTGACCTTGTCACCGTGGCTCATCCACACCTTCAACATGCCGTGGCCTTCGGGTGTCGCGAAGTCTTCGATGCCGTCGAGCAGCTTCGTGTGGCCATGCGCGCGCACCTCGGCGTAGCCGAAC
>JANLUW010000250.1:0-21297 GCA_031363645.1 Rhizobacter sp.
GCCAATTTGTTCGCCGAGCTCGAAACGCTGTTCCGCGACTACGGCCAAAGCGGCACCGGCATGAGCCGCAAATACCTGCACGACCACGCCGAGGCCGCACCGTTCGAGCAAGAGCCCGGTACCTTCACGAAATGGGAGGCGCTGCCCGAGAGTGAGCTGCTGTTTTATGAAGGCTTGCACGGCGGTGTGGCCACGCCGAAGGTCGACGTGGCGCGCCTGGTCGACCTGCTGATCGGCGTGGTGCCGGTCATCAACCTGGAGTGGATCCAGAAGATTCACCGCGACAAGAACACCCGCGGCTACTCGACCGAAGCGGTGACCGACGTTATCCTGCGCCGCATGCACGAATACGTTCACTACATCTGCCCGCAGTTCGTTCGCACGCACATCAATTTTCAGCGCGTGCCGGTGGTCGACACGTCCGACCCGTTCATCGCGCGCACGATCCCGAATGCCGACGAAAGCCTGGTCGTGATCCGCTTCGCGAACCCGAAGGGCATCGACTTCCCGTACCTGCTGAGCATGCTGCACGACTCGTTCATGTCGCGTGCCAACACGCTGGTCGTGCCGGGCGGCAAGATGGAGCTGGCGATGCAGCTGATCTTCACGCCGATGATCATGCGGCTGGTCGAGCGGCGCAACAAGGCGCTGGCGCGCTGAGGCCCGCGAGTGCCTGCCCACGCGATGGCCCTGCTGCCACCCGACCACCCGGACCGAATCTCTCTCGCCGACGAGGTGCATGCCCGGCCACCCGAGCCGCTGGAAACACCGTCGCGCGCCACGTATGTCGCGGTACTGGTCGAGCACGCCGACCGCGCACGAGAACTGGTGCATTTGGCCGAACTGTGCATGGTGCTCGGCGTGCCGGGCCCTGCCGACGGCGCCACGCACTTCAGTGCCTCGCTCGGCGCGCTGCGCGTCAAGTGGGAGCGCCACGGCGAGTTCTCGGGATACACCTTCATCACGGCCGGGCGCAGCCCCGAGCCCTACAGCGAGCCGCCGACAAGGTTGCTGCCGGTAGGCTGGCTCGCATCGGTGCCCGGGGTCACGGTGGTGGCAGCGCACGCCAAGCTCGTGCCCGCCGGCGAAACCACCCCCGATGCCGCGATGCTTGCCCGGCACTTCGGCGGCAACATGGTCGTGGGCGCCGGGATCGGCGACGGCGCGGGCTTGGCGTACACCGATTTCCGCATTCACGCCGACGGCTGCGCGCGCTTTTTGGTGATCGACCGTGGCTTCACGCCGCGTCAGGCGGGCCGGATGCTCCAACGCCTGTTCGAGATCGAGGCCTACCGGATGATGGCGCTGCTGGCGCTGCCGATCGCGCGCCGCCACTCGGCGCGGGTCGTCGCGATCGAACGGTCGCTCGCCGCGCTCACCGACCGCATCGCCAACGACAGCACACCTGAGCAGTCCAGCAGTCACGCCAGCGACGATGAAGCGCTGCTGCACCAGCTCACGCGGCTCGCGGCCGAGGTCGAGAGCGGGCTGGCGGCGAGCCAGTTCCGGTTCGGCGCGTGCCGGGCCTATTTCGAGCTGGTCAGCCGCCGCATTTCAGAGTTGCGCGAAACGCGCCTCGACGGCGTGCAGACCATCGAAGAGTTCATGGCGCGCCGCTTCACCCCGGCCGTCAACACCTGCACCACGGTTTCGCAGCGGTTGCACGATTTGTCAGAGCGGGTCGCGCAAGCCAGCGCGCTGCTTTCAACGCGTGTCGAGATCGCGCGTGAGCGCCAGAACCAGTCGCTGCTGAGCTCGATGGACCGTCGCGCAAGGCTGCAATTGCGTTTGCAGCAAACCGTCGAAGGCCTGTCGGTGGCCGCGATCGTGTATTACGTCGCAGGGCTCGCCGGCTATGGTGCGAAGGCACTCAAGACTGCCGGCGTGCACATCGATCCCGACCTCGCAGTGGGCATGGCCATCCCGGTCGTGGCGCTGCTGGTGATGCTGGCCCTGCGGCGCGCACGCAAGGGCTCTCGAACGGCGCATCAAGTCGACTGATCGGCTCGTTGGTCGGCGCGTTGATCGTCGCGTTACCCGCGCCGCGCGTCCTGCAATTGCTTGCTCCGATACTCACCCTGCCGCGCCAACATCCAGCCCGGGTATTCGGCCGGCAACCGACTTGCCGCGTCGAGCGTGCTCAACTCGTCGGCGCTCAACACGACCTGCGTCGCGGCGAGGTTGTCGGTCAGCTGATCGGGCCGCTTGGCGCCGATGATCACGCTCGTGACCTGCGGCTGGTACAGCAACCACGCGAGAGCGATCTGCGCGACCGACACGCCGTGCGCCTGCGCAATGGGCCGCATCGCATCGACGCAGTCGAACGCGCGCGGCCGGTCGACCGGCGGGAAGTCGAATTGCGTGCGGCGGCTACCCTCCTCGGCTTGTTGGTCGCGCCCGTACTTGCCGCTCAGCAGGCCGCCGGCCAGCGGGCTCCACACCATCAGCCCGAGGCCTTCGCTGGCGAGCATCGGGATCAGCTCGCGTTCGAGGTCGCGCCCGGCCACGGTGTAGTACGCCTGCAGCGATTCGAAGCGCGAAAGGCCGAGCTTTTCCGCGATGCCGAGCGCCTTGACGATCTGCCACGCGGCCCAGTTCGAGACGCCCACGTAGCGCACATGGCCGTGCCGCACCAGTTGATCGAGCGCGCGCACGGTTTCTTCGATCGGCGTGGCGTTGTCGAACCCGTGGATCTGGTAGAGGTCGATGTGGTCGAGCTGCAGGCGTTGGAGGCTCGCCTTGACGCAGTCGAGAATGTGGCCGCGCGAGGCACCGCGTGCGTTCGGACCGGGGCCGGTGTCGCCGAAGACCTTGGTCGCGACGACCACGTTCTCACGCGGCACTTTCAGGTTCTTCAATGCCTGGCCGGTGATCTGCTCCGAGGCGCCGCCAGCGTAGACATCGGCGGTGTCGATGAAGTTGATGCCGGCGTCGATCGCTTGGCCGATCAGGCGCTCGGCGTCGGCCTGATTCAGGTCGCCGATCTGGTGCCAGATGCCGGTGCTGCCGCCGAACGTCATCGTGCCCAGGCACAGCTCCGAGACGAACAGGCCGGTGCGGCCAAGGGGTTTGTTGCGCATGGGTTATTTGCTCCGGGGGTCAGTCCACTCGCTCACCAGCATCGGCTACTTTTGCGGCGCCGATGCCGGGCCCGACTGGGCACCCGGCTTGGCCGGCTTTTTGGAAGCCACATCCGACTGCGAAGCGGCCGCCTCGGTGGGTGGCTTGGCGGCCTTGTTGCCCAATGCCGAGGAAGTGGGCGCCGAGGCGGCCTTCGACGGAAGCGTGGTTTGCGCAACGGCCCACCGAGCGCTGGACAAACCTGCACTCACGGCCGCGGCAGCGATCAACGAAAAGAGGCGTATGGGGGGCATGTTCGATCTCCTCAAATGCAGCGGCCTATTCCCGCACCTCGACATTGACCACCTTCAGCGAGTTGCAAAAGCGGTCGAGACGTCGCGTGGGTGTCTGACGACGCGCGCCTGCGAGGTAGTCGGGCGCCTACCCGCAGGGTGACGAAACTTTTCGGCGTAGTACCGGAGCGGCCAGCTAACTTGCAGGGCGCGGCCCGTGGCCGAGGTTGCGCAACGCGGTGCGCAACGCATCGGCAACCGGCGTGACATCGAGCGGGCCTATCGCGCGTTCGAGCGCGCTGCCGTCGAGCGCATGCGGCGTGCGCCACAGGTACGACATCCGGGCCAGCCCGCGCCACGTCGGCAGCAGCAACCCGCCAACGCGGATCACGCCCCACGGCAGCGTGCCGTGCGACCATGGCCCGGCGGGCACCACGCCGAGCGCCGCCGCAGCACGCTCGATGCCGGCGAGCAACTCGGCGCCCGTCAGCGTGTGCCCGGCAAAGTGAAAGCGCTCGAAGCGGCCGCACTCGCTCGGCGCCCGGCTGGCCACGGCAACGAAGGTTCGCGCCAGATCGGGCAGGTAAGCCCAGGCATGCGGCAGGCCGGTCGGCCCCGGGTACACCAGCCGGCCGCGGCGTATCGACTTGACGATCGCCTGATCGAACCAGTTGCCCGAGCCGGCACCGTAGAAGTCACCCGCCCGGATCACCGTGGCTGCGAGCAGCCTGGCCTCGCAGCGGCGCTCGATCTCGGCCTCGAGCGCGATGCGTTGCGCGCCCTTGCGAGTGTCGGCGCGCTGCGTTGTCTGCTCGGTCAGCCGCGCCGGCATCGTGCTGCCGAAGTTGTAGACGTTGCCCGGCAGCATGAAGCGCGCGCCGAGGCGCTGTGCCACATCCATGCCGGCGTGGGCGGCCGGCAACAGCTCGGTGTCCCAGCGGGTGTACGGCGGGTTCACGGCGTGCACGACGACGCTGGCGCCGCTTGCTTCGCGCGCCAACGCGTCGGTCTGCTCGATCGGCAGACGCAGCGCGCGCACACCGGCCGGCATGCCGGGCACCGCGTCTCGCCGCAGCTGTGCGATGACCTTCCAGCCGGCAGCGTCGAAGGCCTGGGCTGCAGCGAGACCGAAGCGGCCGTTGGCGCCGAGGATCAGTGCGGTGGGTTCGGGGTGGCTTTGCATGAGCGTTCTCCATCGGTGAAGGAGTTCAGTTTCGACCGCGTGGAGGCATTCGACAATTGCCGAGATGCGCAATCCAGCCATACACTTTTGCATGAGCAAAGATGTCGACCCGCAAAACCCGGACCGCTTCGACTGGGCCCTGATCAAGAGCTTCCTCGCCGTGCTCGACGCCGGCAGTCTGATGGGCGCCGCGCGCCGGCTCGGTGCCCAGCAGCCGACGCTGAGCCGCCATGTCGCGGAGCTGGAGGCGCAACTCGGCACACCGCTCTTCGAGCGCACCGGCCGCGGCGTGACGCCGACCGCCGCCGCGCTCGCCATCGCCGATGCGGCGCGCCACATGCAAGACGGTGCGCAGGCACTCTCGCGCGGCCTCGCGAAGTCGCGCGACATGAACACCGGCACGGTGCGCATCAGCACCAGCGAAGTTGCCGCGGTCTGGCTGATGCCGGCCGTGCTCGCGCGTCTGCAGGCCGAAGAACCCGGCATCCAGATCGAGCTGGTGGCGTCGAACGGGATCACCAACCTGTTGCGCCGCGAGGCCGACATCGCGGTGCGCATGGTGCGGCCGGCGCAGGCCTCGTTGATCGCGAAGAAACTCGGTGAGATCGCGATCGTCGCCGCTGCGCACACCGACTACCTGGCGCGCGCCGGCACACCGCGCGAGCCTGCCGATCTGTTGCAGCACCGCCTGATCGGCTATGACCGCGACGAGACGCTGCAGCGCGGATTCGCCGCGCTCGGTGTGCCGATCACGCGCGAGTGTTTCGCGATCCGCACCGATGATCAAGTGGCCTACGGCCGGCTGGTCGCTTCGGGCGCCGGCATCGGCTTCGTCGCCGCCTACAACATCGCGCACTGGCCCGGCGTGGTCGCGCTGCTGCCACAGCTCGCGATCCCGCCGCTGCCGTGCTGGCTCGCGGTGCACCGCGAGATCCGCGGCAGCCGACTGATGCGGCGGGTGTACGACTTTTTAGCCGATGAAATTCGCGCCGAGCTGGAACGGCTGCATAGGCTGGCGAGCGCGCGACCGTGACGTCGGCCGGCACCCGCCGGCCATTCGCTCGGCGCTGCTGCCTCCGCCGAGCCCGGCGCCGAACCCCGCGTCACGATGGGTCGTCACGTTTCATGTAACTTTAGAAGTTTCCTGAAATACGACAGCAAGCTTTCCTCGGTGCTTCATCTGTTGCTGCACATGGCACACAGTCACCGGCGCTGACCTCCGAGACCCTGGCGGGTTACCTGCACAGCCACGCCGTGGTGGTGAGGCGCGCGCTCGGCGGGCTGCGCGACGCCGGCTTCGTCGCCTCCGAGCGAGGCCACGGTGGCGGCTGGGTGTTCGCCTGCGATCTGCACACCGTGACCTTGCACGATATCTACGACGCGGTCGGTTCGCCGCCGGTGTTCGCGATCGGCAACCGCGAAGACAACCCGGCCTGCCTCGTCGAGCAGGCCGTCAACGAGGCGCTCGGCTCAGTCTTGCGCGAGGCCGAGGCGTTGCTGATCGAGCGGCTCGGCCGCATCACGCTGGCCGAACTGTCATCCGATTTCAACCGACGCTTCGCTGCGCAACCCCGACGAAATAACCTTGACGAAAATCGAACCAAACCCCAACGACCTTGGCGCCATCGTGATCGGCGGCAGCTACGCTGGTCTCTCGGCCGCACTGCAGTTGGCCCGGGCGCGCCGCCGGGTGACGGTGATCGACGCGGGCCTGCGCCGCAACCGATTCGCCGCGACATCGCACGGTTTCCTCGGCCGTGACGGGCAGGCCGCCGCCGCGATCGCCGCCGAAGGCAAGGGCCAGGCGCCTGGTGCTCGCGACCGGCGTCGTCGACGAAATGCCCGCCACCGAGGGCGTCGCCGAGCGCTGGGGCCGAAGCGTCTTCCACCGCCCTTACTGCTACGGCTACGAGCTCGACCAAGGCCGCATCGGCGTGCTCGCGATCGGCCCGCTGTCGCTGCACCACGCGTTGATGCTGCCGGACTGGGGCGACGTGACCTTTTTTCTCGACGACACGTTCGTGCCTGATAGCGGTCAGCGCGCGGCACTGCAAGCCCGGGGCGTCGCGATCGAAGCGACGCCGGTCGCACGCATCACCGGTCACGCCACGGTCGAGTAGAAAGACGGTCGGCAGCTGGCGATGGACGTTTTGTTCACGGCCTGCCGCACGCACATGTCGAGCCCGTTGGCCGAGCAACTGGATTGCGCGTTCGAGCCCGGCCCGCTCGGCGCATTCATACGGACAGATGCGTTCAACGAGACGAGCATTCCCGGCGCGTTCGCGTGCGGCGGGGCGGCCCGCGTGGCCGGCAATGTGGCGATCGCGGTGGGCGACGGCGCAATGGCCGGCGCCGCAGCGCATCAGTCGATGATCTTGCGTGCGGCGCCGCGCATCGGGCACTGAAGGAACAGGCGCGACAACGTGTTCGTCAGCGCCACACGCTCTTCGCCATCGGTGTGTTGCAGGCCTGCCATCGGGCCGTGCAGCATTTTCTGCGTGAGGCCGCGTGACATCGCCTCGAGCACGGCGTCGATGTCGTCGCCCTTCGCGATCAGCTTGCGGGCGCGCTGCAACTCGGCGGCGCGCCAGGCCTCGGCCTGCACCTGCAGCGCCTGGATCAACGGCACGGTCTCGCGCGTGCCGAGCCAGCGCACGAAATCCTGCACGCCCGACTCGATGATGGTCTCGGCCTGGCCGACGGCGGCAAGGCGCTTTTCGCCACCGGCCTGCACGATCTGCGACAGGTCGTCGAGCGTGTAGAGGTACACATCGGGCAGCGCAGCGATCTCGGCCTCGATGTCGCGCGGCACGGCCAGATCGACCATCAACATCGGCAGGCGCCTGCGCGCCTTGACCGCACGCGAGGCGGCGCCGAGGCCGATCACGGGCAGCGGGCTCGCGGTGCACGAGACCACCACATCAAACTCGGACAGGCGTTCGAGCGCCTCGGTCAAGCCGATCGCTTCCGCGTTGAACTGCGCCGCCAACGCTTCACCGCGCGCCAGGCTGCGGTTCGCGATCGTGATTTGCTTCGGTGACTTGGCGGCGAGGTGCGCGAGCACCGGCGCGGCCATTTCGCCGGCGCCGAGAAACAGCACTTTGAGTTCACCGAAATCTTCGAACAGGTTGCCCGCGAGCCGCACGATCGCGGCCGCGAGGCTGATCGTGTGCATGCCGATCTCGGTGCCGGTGCGCACCTCTTTCGCGACCGCGAACGAGCGCTGGAAGAGGTGGTGCAACGTGGTGCCGAGCGTGCCCGCGGTGTCGGCCTCGCGCACCGCGAGCTTCATCTGGCCGAGGATTTGCGTCTCGCCGACCACCATCGACGACAGGCCGCTCGCGAGCCGAAAAGCGTGGCGCGCGGCGCCCGCGTCTTCGTGCACGTAGAAGTGCGGCAGCAGCTCGTTGGCCGCCATGCCGCCGGTTTGAGCGAGCCAGCCGAGCGCGTGCGCAGCGAGGTCGCGAGTGTCGCTCCCGGCGCTGCTCGCGCTGCCGACGTAGAGCTCGGTGCGGTTGCAGGTCGAGACGATCGCAACCTCGGCGGCGCGCTGCAGCCCACCGCTGAAGGCGCGCAAGGTCGGCACGAGTTGGTCGCCGGGAAAGGCGAATCGGCCGCGCACGTCGAGCGGCGCGGTCGTGTGGTTCAGGCCCAATGCGATAAAGCTCATTCAGTCACCCATCGTTAGTAGCGAGCACCGCGCGCACTGCGGCGCCAGCGCATCAAGAGGTCGGTGCCGTGCGCGAGGCCGGCAGCGAGTAAAAACAATGCGATCCACGCTGCGCCGGTGTCGCGCGCGAGGCAGCGCAGCGCAAGCATCAGGCACATGCCCGAGGCCATGTTCGCCAGAAACTCACGTGGCGCCACGCCTCTGGCCGTGACGCGGTGGTACAGCACCAGCGCGGCGCACTCGATCAGCGTGAACGCGATCACGAGGTCGATGACCTGTGACATGCCAAACGGGCCGAGGGAGCCGAAGGGGCCGAAGCTGTCGGTCATGCGCCGGCCCTCATCCGAACGGCCCGTTGAGTTGCACAGTCTTCCAGTTCAGTACCGCCGCGGTCGCGACCCACACGAGGTACGGCGCGAGCAACCACGCCGCAGGCTTGGCGAAGCGCGCGAGCAGCACGATCAGCGCGAGCACCGACAGCCACAGCAACGGCACCTCGTACAACGACCAGTCTGGCCGGTGCAGGCGGAAGTACAGCAAGCTCCAGAACACATTCAGAAAGCCGTTGACCGCGAACAGCACCAGCATCAGTTCGCGCTCGGCACGCGAACGCGCACGGCGCCAGCCGATCACACCGGCAGCCGCTGCGAGCGCGAAGATCGTCGTCCAGATCGGGCCGAAAGCCCAGTCCGGCGGCTTCCACGAGGGCTGCTTCAGGCTTGTGTACCACGGCCCGATGTCGGTCATCAAACCGCCGACGACCGCCACCGACAGCGCCGCCCCCGCAGCGATCCAGATCGGCCTCGAACGGCTCATACGCGCACCAACCCGAACAGGTGCGCCAGGTCTTTGAAGAAGATGCGCACATGCGCCATCGGGCTTCTGCGCACCAGCTCCTTGTTCATGTACGACTCGAAGGTCAACTGCTGCACGTCGCGGTCTTTGCAGATGGCAACGAAGCGCTCGCGCAGCCGATCGTTCGAGTACCAGAACCACTGCATGATGCCGAGCACCCTGAACACCGTGCCGTGCGCCTTCATGAAGCGTTTGCGAGCGAGTGCGAGCGAGCGCACGTCGCCGGTGGCGAGCAGCGACTCGACTGCTTCGGCAGCCAAGCGTCCGCCGTACATCGCGTAGTAGATGCCCTCGCCGGACGCAGGCGCGACGACACCGGCAGCGTCACCGGCGAGCACCACGTCACGGCCGTTGTCCCAGCGCGGCAGCGGCTTCATCGGCAGCGGCGCGCCTTCGCGGCGCAGCGTTTCGGCGCCGGTCAGGCCGGCGGCGTGGCGCAGCCCACCGACGGCGCCGCGCAACGAGAAGCCTTTGTCGGCGCTGCCGGTGCCCACGCTCATCGTGTCGCCGTGCGGGAAGACCCAACCGTAGAAATCGGGCGACAGGCTGCCGCGGTAGTACACATCGCAACGCGACGGGTCGAAACCAGCCGGCAGCACGGCCGGCGTGCGCAGGATCTCGTGGTAAGCGAACACGTATTTCGTGCGCTCGGCGCCGGGCACGGCCTGCTTCGCGACGGCCGACTTGGCGCCGTCGGCACCAACGATCGCACGGGCGCGCACGCAGGCCGGGAGGCGTACCGATTTGTCGGTGGGAGAGCGCTGTTCGAAATGCACGACGGCAACGCCATCGGTATCGCGCGTGATCTTGTCGAAGTCGCCGATGCGCCGCTGTGCACCACTCGCCGCGGCGCGCTCGCGCAGCCACTCGTCGAACTGATCGCGGTCGACCATGCCGACGAAACCGTTGTCGATCGGGATGTCGACCCGTTCGTCTTTCGGCGAAATCATGCGGGCGGCGGTGGCACGCGCGACCAGCAGTTCGTCGGGGATCGCGAAATCTTTGATGAGCCGCGGCGGGATCGCGCCGCCGCACGGCTTGGTGCGGCCGGCGCGGTCGAGCAGCAGCACCGAGCGGCCCGTGCGCGCGAGGTCGTGCGCTGCGGTGGCACCGGCGGGCCCACCACCGATGACGACCACGTCGAAGGTTTCCGTCGGGGTAGCGGTTTGGGTCTGGTTCATCGCATCACCTCACTTGCAACGCTGGTTCGCCGTCGGATCGGCGCATCGTGATCACGGTCACAGGGCTCGTGGTGCGGCCCATCTGCGCCGCGAGAACAGCCGAGGCAACGAACAGCGCCGCCTCGAACGCGAACACGGCGGCGTAAGCGTGCGCGGGTGTGCCGATCAGCCAGCGCGCGAGGTCGCTCGCTGCCGTGCCCACCAGGCCGCCCATGCCGAAGGCGACCGCCTGTGCCGCGCCCCACAAGCCCATGCGCGTGCCTTCACGCGCGCCGCGGCCCTCGCCGGCGAGCCGCATCATCGAGGCGATCGCGGCGATCGAAAACGCGCCGTTGGCCACGCCGAGCGCAAACACGT
Source organism: Rhizobacter sp. (assembly GCA_031363645.1). Lineage (GTDB taxonomy): Bacteria > Pseudomonadota > Gammaproteobacteria > Burkholderiales > Burkholderiaceae_C > LMDS01. The sequence continues at coordinate 10,600 of JANLUW010000250.1, forward strand.
TGGCCTTGAACGGCCAGGCCGCGCCGACGATGCCGGCCGCCACCAGCCCCAGCAGCATCAGCGCCGACAAAAGGCAGCCGCCGATCTGCCACGCGCGCAGCGAGCCGAAGCGCGTGCCGCGCCCGGCCAAGGCCGCTGCCAACATGCCGACGAGCACGCCGCCGTGCTGCACGCCCGAGAGGCCCGTCGACTCGCCCGGCGTGAAGCCGAACACGCTGCCGGCGAAGGGCTCGAGGATCAGGTCTTGCGCGCTGTAAGCGAGCATCGAGATGAACACGAAGACGGTGAAGTGCCGCGCGACCGGCTCGGCCCACACTTGGGCGAGCGCTTCGCGGAATGCGGGTTGTTGGGCAACCTCGGCGGCTGCGGCGCGCTCGGCCGTTGCGGCGCCTTCGAGCCGCCATGTCGCGATGCAGGTCAGCAGCACCGCAAGCACCGAAACACCCGCTGTCACCGCGATCAGCCGCGCCGGCGAATACGGATCAAGCAGCTTGCCCGCAACGCCGGCCGTGACCGCGAAGCCGACGATCATCATCAGCCACACGATGGTCGCTGCCGTGGCACGCCGCGGCGCATCGACGCGTTTGGCGAGCAGCACCAGCAGCGAGGTGCCGGCCGAACTCACGCCGACGCCGATCAACATGAAGGCGACAACCGCGAGCGCGATACCCGACGCGCGATCGCTGCCCATCCACGCGGTCGCGACCGCCGCCAGCGCGCCGCCGAACGCCAGCACGAACATGCCGCCGATAATCCACGGCGTGCGGCGCTGGCCGAGATCGGAGCCGTAGCCCATGCGTGGCCGCGCCACCTGTACCAAGTAGTGCATCGCGACGAGGATGCCGGGCAGCAGCGCTGGCAATGCGAGCTCGACCACCATCACGCGGTTCAGTGTCGACGTGGTCATCACGACGACGGCGCCGAGGCAGGCTTGCACTAGACCCAGCCGCACGATCGCGAGCCAACCGAACGGCGTCATCTGGCGCCCCCCGCCGATCGCAACGCGAATGCGCTGACCATCATCCCGGCCACGAACAGCGGCACACCGAAGCCGCTGTACTCGAGCGCGCGCTTGCTCGGGTCGGCCATGAAGCGGTCCATCAGCACCAGTTGCAGCGCGATCAGCCCGCCGACCGCGAGCGCATGCACCGGCCGCTGCCACTGCACCAGCAGCAACACGATGACGAGTTGCGGCAGCGCCATGATCCAGCAGGCCGCGCGCGCCGCTGGCCGGATGCCGAGCCGCACCGGCAACGAGCCGACGCTCATTTGACGGTCGCCCTCGACCGACTTGAAATCGTTCAACGTCATGATGCCATGCGCACCAGCGCTGTAGAGCGCCGCGAGCGCCAGCGAACGCGCCGGCGGCATGGCGCCGCCGGCCATCACGGCCGCGCCGGTCGTCCACGCCAGACCTTCGTAGCACAGGCCGCACGCTGCATTGCCCCACCAGCCGTTGAGCTTGAGCCGCAGCGGTGGCGCGCTGTAAGCCCAGGCCAGCAACAGCCCGATGACCGCGGCCCCGAAGCCCCACGGGCCGAGAAATGCGGCGACCAGCAGCGAGAGCCCCGTCCAGAGAATCGCGATCGCGAGGCCCCAGCGGCCCGGCATGCGGCCCGACGGAATCGGCCGGTTCGGCTCGTTGATGGCATCGACGTGCCGGTCGAACCAGTCGTTCACCGCCTGGCTGCTGGCACAGACCATCGGCCCTGCGAGCACGATGCCGACGACGATGATCGGCCAGCGCCCTTCGGCCGCGACGCCTGACGCCACCACCCCGCAACCGAACGCCCACATCGGCGGGAACCAGGTGATCGGTTTGAGCAGCTCCGCGACAGCGGATAGAGCAGGTCCAGCCATGCAGTTGATACTGCCGTTGACACTCGATTATGTCAATCTGGATTTACACTCGACCTGTCAATCTCGCGTTGCATGTGACTGCGGCCGCTCGGCGGGTGGCGCCGGGTGCTCCGTCTACTCTTCGCCCGGTACTTGCGAGAGGTCGCCGATGTTGAAGCGCCGCAGCTTCACGTACAGGCTCTGGCGCGACAGACCGAGCATTTCGGCAGCCGAGGCGCGGTTGTCGTGGGTGAGTTCGAGTGCCGCTTCGATACAGAGCTGCTCGATCAAATCGGTGGTGTCGCGCACGATGTCTTTGAGCGGCACGCGGCCGACCAGTTCGGTCATTTGCCCGACCGAGCGCGGCATCTCGCGGCCGGTGCCGGTGGTGCGCACCTCGGCAACGAGGCGCCGGCTCACGTCGCGGATCGTGAAGCCGAGGCAGGGTTGCTCGCCTTCGGTCACGGCCACGCCGGAAATCTCGACCTCGGTGGATGCGCCGTACTCGCCGCGCATCACGGTCGCGAACAGCCGCACCGCACCGCGCTGGCGCAGGTTGGTGATCAACACGTTGAGGTCGACGCCGGTGCGGCCGAGCCAGCGCTCGAGCGACTGGCCACGCACCTGGGTTTCGGTGGCGAGTTGGGCCAGGTCGATAAAGGCGTGGTTGGCCGTCACGATCCGGCCTTCGAGGTCGGTCACGACGAAGGCGTCGGGCGCGCTTTCGATCAGCTTGAGCAAGCCGCTTTGGCCGCTTTTTTCGGTCGGGCTCCGCACCGCATCGAGCGGCGAAACGCGCACCAGCAAGTGCGAGGTTTTCTCTTGACGAAACAACGAGGCCGAGATGCGCATTTCGGCCTGGCCATGCAGCCGCGCGTTCACGCTTTCGCCGTGACCGGTCGCGCTGACGCGGCCGAGCATCGCCGACACGCTCGACGTGGCCTTGGCGGCCGGGTCGGGTTCGAAGCTGTCGGAGAACATCCACCCGGGTTTCGAGGCCTCGGCGCCGAACAACGCGTGCGCCGCGGGGTTCGCTTCTTCGGTCTTGCCGCTGACGGCATCGAGGATCAACACCGCCTCGGAAGCCGACTGGAACAGCGACCGATAGCGCGTTTCCATGTGCCGCAGGCGCCAGTAGTCGCGCTCCATCGCCTGCTGGGCGCTGATCAGGCGCTGCTGCAGCGCCGCGTTGGCGCGCAAGTCGCGTCCGAAAACAACCGAGCGCACACCGGTCTTGGCGCGCCCGGCTTGTTGCGGCAGCGTGACGGCCGAATACGACAACGGCAGATCGGCGCCGTCGACCGACGGGTGGTTGATGTGTCGCCAGCGTGGTGCCGCGTCCGCGCGCGAGTCGCGCAGCAAGGCCTCGACTTTCGGCCGGCTCTCGACCGTGACGGTGTCGGCCCACGGCTTGCCGAGCCACTCGTAGTAGCCCTCGCGCGGCAGGTCTTCGTTGCCGAACGCGAGGTCGCGGATCACGCCTTGGTCATCGATGATCAGGGCCACGTCAGCAGCGGCCGCGATCAACTTGCCCGCCGTCTCGGCGGTCAGGTCGCCGAGCGTTTTCGCTGGCGATTCAAACTCTCTCATGCACATTCCCAGGGACAGGCGGTGCCCGGCCGGCGCCCCGACGAGGTCGGGAAAAGTGGCACAGCCACAAGCCTGGGCGGGCCTTGCATTGCGGGTCGCTGACGCATCAATTCCTCATATTTGTTGATCGTGGCCGATGGTCTCGCGCACGGGGCGCATCAGCCGGGAGGCCCGTACCGCCGCGCGCAGCTGACGATCAGCCCTTCTGCGAGCGACGGTGCTTCGCTGCCGTCTATTGTCATGCCGTCGGCACCGACCTCGTCGACCAGCCCCGGGTGATTGCCAAACAGCGGCCCGCCGACGAGTACCGCGAGGCCCCGGTTGCATGCTGCTTGCCGAACGGCAACGATGCTCGCAGCCAATTGCGGCAAATGCACCGCCGATCCGAGCGAGAAGCCGATCACGTCGAACCATTCGGTCCTGACCAGCGGGGCAGCGTCGGCGCCGTCAAACCAGGCTCCGCCGGTCACGTCCCAGCCCGCCCGGCGGAAGAACTCCGCCACCATCACAAGCCCGAATGTGTGCTGTTCGCCGGGGCTGGGCAACAACAGCACACGCCGCCCCTGCGAAGGGTGGACCACGCTGCCGCCGAGCGCGGGGCTCAGCTCGCGCAGCACGCGCTGCAGCCGACCCAGGCCGACGGTCACGTCGGTGAAATTACAGCGGTCTTGGTCCCACAGATCGCCCAGGTAGCGCGCGGTCGGCGCCAGCAGGTCGGTGAAGATTTTTCCGACCGGCACATCGCGCGCGCGCAGGCTGTGGATGCTCGCGAACGCAACATCTTCGTCGTGCGCGAGCACGAGTTTGGCGAATTGCTCGACATCGCTTTGTGTGATCGCGTAGCCACGGCTGGCCGGCAGCGGCGCCTCGGTGGCCGTGCGGTGCGCCAGCATCAGTCGCGGAATGATCTCTTTCTCGATCGTGCGCGCGAGCTGCCACATGCGCGTGTCGTTGGCGGCCTCGGCATGCTGCAACTTCGGCAGCTCGGCCTCGCGTTCGCCTGGCGCCGGGCCTCTGGATCGACTTTTACGGGTCGAATTTTCTTGCGGCCTGCTTTCCATCGACAGTCTCCTCGAAATGCTCTGCCGTGACGCCCAGCGCCAGGAGCGATGCAAATTCATGACCCCGAGCCATGAATATAGTGTCATGTTTGATTTACGTCTAGCCCGATTGACATCTTTCGGGCGCGGGTCTAGATTCCAACCCAACAGCAGACCGAGGATGTCGATGCAAGCAGGTGGGGCAGATGGCACAGCGCAGGACCCGTACCGACCGCTGTACACCGCAGAGGAGCGCCTGCGACGCGATGCGTCGGGCTGGACCCTCGTGCAAGGCCTCCTTGCGCCGGTGCAGTTCCTGGTCTTCCTCGTCAGCCTCGGGCTGGTGTTGCGGTACCTCGCCACCGGTGAGGGCCACGACGCTGCCGTCGGGTCGGTCGTGCTCAAGACGGTGACCCTCTACGCGATCATGGTCACCGGCTGCATTTGGGAGAAGGTCGTCTTCGGCCGTTACCTGTTCGCGCCAACCTTCTACTGGGAAGACGTGTTCAGCATGCTCGTGCTGGCGCTGCACACGGCTTACCTGGTGGCGTTATTTACCGGCGCTCTCGGCGCGCGGGAACTGATGTATTTGGCGCTAGCGGCCTACGCGACTTACGTGATCAACGCGACGCAGTTCATTCTCAAGCTGCGCGCCGCAAGGCTCGATCACGCCCGGAAGCAATCCTTGTCCGTCGAAGCGGGGTTGGCAACATGAGCCCGGTCATTCCGATTCGCGCTGTCGAATCAGAAGGCTGCAGTAACGCGCCGGTGCTGCGTGAGCGCGGCCAGCGTGAGGTGTTCTGCGGCCTCACCGGCATCATCTGGTTGCATCGCAAGATTCAAGACGCGTTCTTCCTCGTCGTCGGCTCGCGCACCTGCGCGCACCTGATCCAGTCGGCCGCCGGCGTGATGATCTTCGCCGAGCCACGCTTCGCGACCGCCATCATCGACGAGCGCGATCTGGCCGGTTTGGCCGACGTCAACACCGAGCTCGACCGGGTGGTCACGCGGCTGCTCGCGCGCCGGCCCGAGATCAAGCTGCTGTTCCTGGTCGGCTCATGCCCATCGGAGGTCATCAAGCTCGACCTGTCGCGCGCGGCTTCGCGCCTGTCAGGCCAGTTCTCGCCCGGTGTGCGCGTGCTCAGCTACTCGGGCAGCGGCATCGAAACCACATTCACCCAGGGCGAAGACGCCTGCCTCGCCGCTTTGGTGCCGAATTTGCCGGCCGCGGCCGCCGATGCGCCGGCCTCGTTGATGGTCGTCGGCACGCTGGCCGATGTCGTCGAAGACCAGTTCATGCGGCTGTTCGCGGCACTCGGGATCGGGCCAGTTCATTTCTTCCCGCCGCGCCGCGCCGGCGCGATGCCGGCGATCGGGCCGAACACCCGCCTGCTGCTCGCGCAACCATTTCTCGCCGACACCGCCCGCGTGTTGGAGGCGCGCGGCGCGACGCGGCTGCCCGCGCCCTTCCCGCTCGGCGCCGAGGGCACGACCCTGTGGCTGCAAGCCGCCGCGACCGCGTTCGGCATCAGCGCCGAGGTGTTCGAGCGCGCCATCGCACCCGGCCGTGAACGCGCCCGCGCCGCGCTCGCCCGGCAGCGAACGCAGCTCACAGGCAAACGCATCTTTTTCTTCCCCGATTCCCAGCTCGAGATTCCGATCGCACGCTTCCTTGCCCGCGAACTCGGCATGCAGCTCACCGAGGTCGGCACGCCTTATCTGCACCGGCAGCACCTCGCCGAAGAGCTCGCGTTGCTGCCCGCCGGCACGACCTTGTCGGAAGGCCAAGACGTCGAAAAACAAATCGACCGATGCCGCGCTGCGCAAACCGACATCGTCGTCTGCGGCCTCGGCCTCGCGAACCCGCTCGAGGCCGAAGGCATGACGACCAAGTGGTCGATCGAGCTGGTGTTCACGCCGATTCAGGGCTACGACCAGGCGGGTGACCTCGCCGAACTCTTTGCGCGGCCGTTGCTGCGCAAGCTAAAGCTGGTCGCCTGACCATGCAGCTGACTCTCTGGACCTACGAAGGCCCGCCGCACGTCGGCGCGATGCGTGTCGCCACGGCGCTGCAAGACGTTCACTACGTGCTGCACGCACCGCAAGGCGATACCTACGCGGACCTGCTGTTCACGATGATCGAGCGGCTGCAGAAGCGCCCGCCGGTCACATACACCACCTTCCAGGCGCGCGACCTCGGCGGCGACACGGCGGAGCTCTTCAAGAACGCTGCGCGCGACGCCTACGAGCGTTTTAAGCCGAAGGCGATGATGGTCGGCGCGTCGTGTACCGCCGAGCTGATTCAGGACGACCCGGGTGGCCTTGCGAAAGCACTGAACCTGCCGGTGCCGGTGATCGCGCTCGAATTGCCGTCGTACCAGCGCAAGGAAAACTGGGGCGCCTCCGAGACCTTCTACCAGATGGTCCGCGCACTCGCCGGGCCCGCCGCAGCGCAACGCACTGCGGCTCGTGCTGACATGCCTGTCGTCGGCACCGAACGCGCGCCTCGTTCGGTGGGCCAGCGCCCCAGCTGCAACATCCTTGGCCCATCGGCGCTCGGCTTCCGCCACCGCGACGACGTGACCGAAATCCGCAAACTGCTCGACCACATGGGTGTCGATGTGCGCATCGTCGCGCCGCTCGGCGCCACCGCCGACGACCTTGCGCACCTCGGCGATGCCGACTTCAACGTCGTGCTCTACCCCGAAGTCGGCGCCCTCACCGCCACATGGCTCACACGCAACTTCGGCCAGCCGGCGACCAAAACCATTCCGCTCGGCGCGGGCGCCACACGTGATTTCGTCGCCGAGGTCGCGGCCCTCGCCGGCATCGACGCGACGCAGGCGCTCGCCGATGTGCAGTCGCGCTCGAACTGGTACGCGCGCTCGGTCGACTCGACCTACCTGACCGGCAAACGCGTCTTCATCTTCGGCGACGCGACCCATGCGGTCGCGGCGGCACGGGTGGCCTCCACCGAGCTTGGATTCAAGGTCGTCGGCATCGGCACGTACAGCCGCGAGTTCGCCCGCGAGGTGCGCGAGGCCGCGAAGCTCTACGACGTCGAAGCGTTGATCACCGACGACTACCTCGACGTCGAAGCGAAGGTCGCCGAGCTGCAACCCGAGCTCGTGCTCGGCACGCAAATGGAACGCCACATCGCCAAGCGCCTCGGCGTGCCGTGCGCGGTGATCTCGGCGCCGGTGCACGTGCAGGACTTTCCCGCGCGTTACTCGCCGCAGATGGGTTTCGAAGGCGCGAACGTGCTGTTCGACACTTGGGTGCACCCGCTGATGATGGGCTTGGAAGAACACCTGATCGGCATGTTCCGCGGTGACTTCGAGTTTCATGAAGATGCAGCGCCGTCGCACCTAGGCGGGCACGCGAACAAGCCGGTCGCCGCCGAGCCCACGGCGCAGATCGAAGTGCCAGCGCCGATTGCCGCCATGGCCAACTTGAACAACGATGAAGGTCCGCAAGCCGCGATCCCGGCCATGTGGGCCCCTGATGCGGAGAAAGAACTTCGCAAGATTCCGTTCTTCGTGCGCTGCAAAGCACGCCGCAACACCGAGGCCTATGCACAAACCAAATGCGTGCCGGTGATTACCGTCGAGACACTCTATGACGCCAAAGCGCATTTCAGCCGCTGACCGCAACGCCGCTGACGCACCACCGATGCGGGTGGTGCTGGTCACCATGGACAGTCACCTCGCGAGCGCCACGGAGCGCGCCAGCACCACGTTGGCCAAATCGATGCCCGGTCTTCGCCTGAGCGTTCATGCCGCGGCCGAATGGGGCGACGACCCGGCGGCGCTCGAACGCTGCAAGGCCGACATCGCTCAAGGCGACATCGTGATCGCGACGATGCTGTTCCTCGAAGACCACTTCCTGCCGATCCTGCCTGCCTTGCAAGCGCGCCGCGACCATTGCGATGCGATGGTGTGCGCGATGTCGGCCGCCGAGGTGACCAAGCTCACGCGCATGGGCAAGTTCGACATGGCCGCACCCGCCACCGGCGCGATGGCCTTCCTCAAACGCCTGCGCAACAAGCCCGAGGCAAAGACCGAAGGCGGCCGCGAAGAAACCGGTGCGCGCGCCACCGCTGGCGCACAGCAGATGAAGATGCTGCGGCGGCTGCCGAAGATCCTGCGGTTCATTCCCGGCACCGCGCAAGACGTCCGCGCGTACTTTTTGACCCTTCAGTATTGGCTCGCCGGCTCGCAGGAAAACATCGCGAACATGGTTCACTTTTTGGTGGACCGCTACGCGCAAGGCGCGCGCAAAGAGTTGCGCGGCGTCGCCAAGACGAACGAGCCGGTCGAGTACCCGGAGATCGGCGTCTACCACCCGAAGATGGCGCACGAGAACGCGGTCGGCACGATGGCGCGCAGCGTCGATGCGCTGCCGACCTTCGCGACCACCGGCAAGCGCGGCACGGTCGGCCTGCTGCTGATGCGCTCTTACGTGCTGGCCGGCAATGCCGACCACTACAACGGCGTGATCACCGCGCTCGAAGCCCGCGGCCTGCGCGTGATCCCGGCGTTCGCGACCGGCCTCGACCAGCGTCCGGCGATCGACGCCTTCTTCTACGACCAAGGCCGCCCGGTCATCGACGCGCTGGTCTCGCTCACCGGTTTTTCGCTCGTCGGCGGCCCGGCCTACAACGATGCCAAGGCGGCCGAAGACATCCTTGCCAAGCTCGACGTGCCCTACCTCGCCGTCACGCCGGTCGAGTTTCAAACACTCGACCAGTGGGGCGGTTCGACACGCGGCTTGCTGCCGGTCGAGTCGACCATGATGGTGGCGATCCCCGAGCTCGACGGCGCGACCGGCTCGATGGTGTTCGGCGGCCGCGGCAGCGCAACGCACATTGCCTGCACCGGCTGCGCGCACGCGTGCACGTTCAAGAACGTGGTGCCGTCCAGTGAACAGCGCGGGCACGACATGCACACCTGCATCGAGCGCGCCGACACGCTCGCCGCACGCGTCGGCAAGCTGGTCGACTTGCGGCGCTCGGAGCGCGCCGAGCGCAAGGTCGCGGCCGTCGTCTTCAACTTCCCGCCGAACGCCGGCGCAACCGGCACGGCCGCGTTTCTCTCGGTCTTCGAGTCGCTGCACAACGTGATGAAGGCGATGGCACGCGAGGGCTACACCATCGAGGTGCCCGAGACGGTCGACGCCCTGCGCGAAAGCATCATCACCGGCAACGCCGCCCGCTTCGGCGCGATGGCCAACGTGCATGCCCGCATCAGCGCCGACGACCACGTGCGGCGCGAGAAATACCTGAAGGAAATCGAAGCCCAGTGGGGCCCGGCGCCCGGCAAACAGCAGAGCGACGGCAGCAGCATCTTCGTGCTCGGTGAACGCTTCGGCAACGTTTTCGTCGGCATCCAGCCCGCGTTCGGCTATGAAGGCGATCCGATGCGGTTGCTGTTCGAAAAGGGCTTCGCGCCGACGCACGCGTTCTCGGCTTTCTATCGCTGGCTGCGCGAAGATTTCGGCGCCAACGCGGTGCTGCATTTCGGCACCCATGGCGCGCTCGAATTCATGCCCGGCAAGCAGAGCGGCATGTCGGCCGGCTGCTGGCCCGACCGGCTGATCGGCGACCTGCCGAACCTGTACCTGTACGCGTCGAACAACCCGTCGGAAGGCACGATCGCCAAGCGCCGCGCCGCCGCCACGTTGATCAGCTACCTGACGCCTCCGGTCGCGCAGGCCGGCCTGTACAAGGGCCTTGTCGACCTGAAAGACATGCTGCAGCGCTACCGCGGCCTCGAGCTCGAAGCGCAAGCCGAGCGCGACGAACTCAGCGTGATGATCCAGGCGCAGGCCGCCGAGCTCGAGCTGGCCGCCGCGGACCCGCTGTGGGGCGATGCATCGGAGTCGCGCATCGCGAAGCTCAATGACGACGTTCTGGAAGTCGAGTACACGCTGATCCCTTACGGCCTGCACGTGGTCGGGCAGGCACCGAGCGAGCCGGAGCGCGTGGACTTGCTGCTGTCATGCGCCGAGGCCTCGCACGGCGTGAAGCCGGAGCGTGTGTTGGTCGAAGCACTGGTCGCGGGTCGGGCGCCCGACACCCAGGATGTGCCGACGCTGGCACTGCTGAAAGAACTGGCTGCGATCGACGCACTGATCGCCGAAGACCACGAGATCGACGGCGTGCTGCGCGCGCTCGACGGCCGCTTCTTGCGCCCTGCCACGGGCGGTGACCTGCTGCGCACGCCGGCGA
>JANLUW010000333.1:0-1971 GCA_031363645.1 Rhizobacter sp.
GGTCGGTCGCCGTACTCGGCGATCGGGGGGCTGCCATCCCATCTGGACTGGCCGTTTTTCGAGGATCGGCATCGCGCGTTGGCGCATGAGCTCGATGCGTGGGCAACCGAGCACATCAGCGATGACCACGGCGATGTCGACGCGCAGTGCAGGGCGCTGGTGCAGTCGCTGGGGCAGGGCGGTTGGTTGCGTCATATCTATCGCGAGGTCATCGGCGCCTACAACGCGGCGATGAGCGCGGTCGTGGTCAAGGCGCTGATGGAGGACCGGGCCAAGGTCGAAGTCGAGGCCACTGCGGTCATCCCGCTCGGATGACGGCCTGCTCGCGTATTCTTTGGGTACCCCTTTTTTAACATCACGCAACGGAGCGACCGACCATGGCCACGACCAAAGCCTCTTTCCACTGGGACGACCCGCTGCTGCTCGACCAGCAACTCAGCGGCGACGAGCGCGCGGTGCGCGATGCCGCGGCCGCCTACTGCCAAGAGCGCCTCGCGCCGCGCGTCACGATGGCTTTCCGCGAAGGCACGACCGATGCCACGATCTTCCGCGAGATGGGCGAGTTGGGCCTGCTCGGCGCGACAATTGCCGAGCAGTATGGCGGCGCGGGTCTGAACTACGTGTGCTACGGGCTGGTGGCGCGCGAGGTCGAGCGTGTCGACTCCGGCTACCGCTCGATGATGAGCGTGCAGTCGTCGTTGGTGATGGTCCCGATCAACGACTTCGGCACCGAGGCGCAGAAGCAGAAGTACCTGCCCAAACTTGCGCGTGGTGAATGGATCGGCTGCTTCGGCCTGACCGAACCCGACCACGGCTCCGACCCCGGCAGCATGGTCACGCGCGCGCGAAAAGTCGACGGCGGCTACAGCCTGAGCGGCGCGAAGATGTGGATCACGAATTCGCCGATCGCCGATGTGTTCGTCGTCTGGGCCAAAGACGACGAGGGTGCGATCCGCGGCTTCATCCTCGACAAGGGTGCGAAGGGCCTGAGCGCGCCGGCCATTCACGGCAAGGTCGGCTTGCGCGCCAGCATCACCGGCGAGATCGTGATGGACAACGTGTTCTGCCCCGAGGAAAACGCGTTCCCCGAAGTACGCGGCTTGAAAGGCCCGTTCACCTGCTTGAACAGCGCCCGCTACGGCATCGCTTGGGGTGCACTCGGCGCCGCCGAAGACTGCTTCCACAAAGCGCGCCGATACACGATGGACCGCAAGCAGTTCGGCAAGCCGCTCGCAGCGAATCAATTGATCCAGAAAAAGCTCGCCGACATGCAGACCGAAATCACGCTCGGCCTGCAAGGCTGCCTGCGCCTGGGCCGCATGAAAGACGAAGGCACGGCATCGCCCGAAATCACGTCGATCATGAAGCGCAACAGCTGCGGCAAGAGCCTCGACATCGCCCGCACCGCGCGCGACATGCTCGGCGGCAACGGCATCAGCGACGAGTTCGGCATCGCGCGGCATTTGGTCAACCTCGAAGTGGTCAACACCTACGAAGGCACGCACGATGTTCACGCGTTGATCCTGGGCCGCGCGATCACCGGCATCGCGGCGTTCTGACGATGAAGGAGGGCGGCCATGGCTGACAGTGCGCACCTCGGCACCTTTGCCCGCGATCACCTGCCACCGCCCGACCAGCAGCCGGAGTTCATCTTCGAGCTGCCGGACCTGCACTTCCTCGATCGGCTGAACTGCGCCAGCGAGTTGCTCGACTGACACATCGCCGAAGGCCGCGGCGAACGCATTTGCTTGCGGGCACCCGGTGGGCTGCAGTGGACCTACGCCGACCTGCAGAGCCACGCCAACCGCATCGCGAACGTGCTGATGCACGACCTCGGCGTCGTCCCAGGCAACCGCGTGCTGCTGCGTGCTGCGAACAAGCCGATGCTCGTCGCTTGCTGGTTCGCCGTGATGAAGGCCGGCGCGATCGCGGTCGGCACGATGCCGCTGCTGCGCGCGAAGGAACTCGGCC
>JANLUW010000376.1:0-10229 GCA_031363645.1 Rhizobacter sp.
GCTCGAGGACGCGTGCGGCGTTCGCCCTGGCGGGGCGTATGACTTGCAGCTTCGGTGCGTGGGAGGCCATGGAAAGGTGCGTGAAGGGTCGATGAGACTTGCTTTGCGAATCAAAGTGTATACACTTTTGACTTCGCATCAAGCAGTTTCTTGTTCACGTCGCGAGGATCAATTCATGAGCAAGCTCACCACCCACGTGCTCGACACCGCCAACGGCTGCCCGGCCGCCGGCATGGCCGTCGGCCTCTATCGGCTCGACCGGGGCGTGCCCACGCTGATCAAGCAGATCACGCTGAACCACGATGGCCGTGCCGACCGCCCGTTGCTGGAAGGCGCGGCCTTCGTGCCGGGCCGCTACCGCCTGGTGTTCGGCGTTGCGGCCTACTTTCGCGCGCTCGGGGCGAAGCTCGACGAACCCGCGTTCCTCGACGAGGTGCCGCTCGACTTCGGCCTCGCGACGATCGGTGCGCACTACCACGTGCCACTGCTCGCGAGCCCGTTCGCGTACTCCACCTACCGCGGCAGCTGAGCCGTGGCCGCACCGACTGTATACAGTTTGGTAAGCGATGGCGCGCTCGGCGGCGCCTCGGCCTGCTTCTTGCAAAACCGTTTCAATTTCTAAAAACCACGGGGATTCACGGCGAATGGAAGCGTACCTTTTCGATTGGGCGAACTTGCTGCTGCGCTGGGCGCACATCATCACCGGCATCGCCTGGATCGGCGCCTCCTTCTATTTCGTTTCGCTCGACAACAGCCTGACCCCACCGAAGGACCAACAAGATGCCGACAAGGGCGTCGGCGGTGAGCAGTGGGGCGTGCATGGCGGCGGCTTCTACCACCACCAGAAGTACCCGGTCTCGCCCGGCTACGTGCCCGATCGACTGCACTGGTCGAAGTGGGAGAGCTACTCCACGTGGCTCACCGGTTTCGCGCTGTTCACGGTGCTCTACCTCTACAACGCCAGCACCTTCCTGATCGACAAGACAGTGTTCGACTGGTCGCCCACTGCGGCCGTCAGCACCGCGCTCGCGTTCTTCGTCGCGTTCTGGGTGCTGTACGACACGATCTGCCGCACGCTCGGCCGCGGCAAGCACGGCGACTTGATCGTCGGCCTGTGCGTGTTCGTTCTGATCGTGTTCGCGTCGTGGTTGTCGTGTCATCTGTTTGCTGGGCGCGCGGCGTTTTTGCTGGTCGGCGCGATGGTCGCGACCACGATGAGAGGCAACGTCTTCTTCTGGATCATACCGGGCCAGCGCACCGTCGTCGCATCGATCAAGGCCGGTACACCGGTCGACCCGGTGCACGGCCAGCGCGGCAAGCAGCGTAGTGTGCACAACACCTTCTTCACATTGCCGGTGCTGTTCTCGATGATGAGCAACCACTACGGCTTCACCTACGGCGCGAAATACAACTGGGTCGTGCTGGTAGCGATCATGGTGGCCGGTGCGTTGATCCGCCTGTCGTTCGCTTTGCGGCACAAGGCGCTGGCCTTCGGCCAGCCGGTGCCGTGGCGGTACGCGGTCGTCGGCACGCTGCTGCTCGCGGTCACGATCTTCGCAGTCGCGCCGCCGCCGCAGCCGCCGGTCGTTGCCGCCGCACCGGCCAGCTTCGCCGAAGTGCAGGCCGTCGTCACGCAGCGCTGCACGATGTGCCATGGCGAGGCGATGCAGAGCAAGAACGTGCGCCTCGATTCGACCGGCGAGATCGCGAAGCACGCGCAGGCCATCTACCAGCAGACCGTGGTGCTCAAGATCATGCCGATGAACAACGCGACCCGGATCACCGACGCCGAGCGCGCGCTGATCGGGCGCTGGTTCATGGCCGGCGCGCAGACGAAGTAGTTCATTCCACCGACCCACCGACCCACCGACCCAACGGTAGCGCCCCTGATCTTGATCTCGAAGTTTCGATCGCCCCCATGACCACCCTGCTGATCAAGAACGCGCAGCTGCTCGTCACGATGGACGCGCAGCGCCGCGAGATCGCAGGCGGCGGCGTGTTCGTGCGCGACAACGTGATCGAAGCCGTCGGTTCGACCAGCGAACTACCGGCGACGGCCGACGAGGTGATCGACGCGTGCGACCAAATCGTCATCCCCGGTCTCGTCAACACCCACCACCACATGTTCCAGACGCTGACCCGCGCGATGGCGCAGAGCAGCGAACTCTTCGGGTGGTTGCAGCGGCTGTACCCGCTGTGGGCGAACCTGACGCCCGAGATGGTCAAGGTCTCGACGCAGACCGCGATGGCCGAGCTGCTGCTGTCGGGCTGCACCACGAGCAGCGACCACCTGTACCTGTACCCGAACGGTCGCTCCGGGCAAGTGCGGCTCGAAGACAGCATCGAAGGCGCGGCCGAGATCGGCATGCGCTTTCATGCGGCGCGCGGCTCGATGAGCGTGGGCGAATCGAAGGGCGGCTTGCCGCCTGATCGGCTGGTCGAAGACGAAGGCGTGATATTGAGACAAACCCAGCGCCTGATCGAGCGCTGGCACGACCCCGCGCGCTACGCGATGCGCCGCATCGTCGTTGCGCCGTGCTCGCCGTTCTCGGTCAGCCGCGAGCTGATGCGCGACTCGGCGCTGCTTGCTCGCAGCTTCGGCCCGGCCCACGGCGTCTCGCTCCACACGCACCTCGCCGAGAACGAGTTCGACGTCGCCTACACGCGCGAAAAATTCGGCTGCACGCCGGCCGAGTACATCGAGCAATTGGGTTGGGTCGGCCCCGACGTGTGGTGCGCCCACTGCGTCAAGCTCGATGCGAACGGGATTGCGCTTTTCGCGCGCACCGGCACCGGCGTGGCGCATTGCGCGTGCTCGAACATGCGGCTCGCCTCCGGCATCGCGCCGGTTCGCGCGATGCGCGATGCGGGGGTGAGCGTGGGCCTCGGCGTCGACGGTGCCGCGTCGAACGACGCCGGCCACATGCTGGGTGAGGTGCGCATGGCGATGCTGCTGCAGCGCGTGGGTGCCGCTTGCCCCCCGACCGCCGGGTACGGCGATCGACCCCCCGTGGGGGTTGCGGGCCGGCTTGGGAGCGTCCCGGCGCTCGACCCGCACGGTGCCGCGAACGGGCCGTCAGCGATGAGTGCGCGCGAGATGCTCGAGATCGCCACGCTCGGCGGCGCGAAAGTACTCGGCCGCGACGACATCGGCGCGCTCGCCGTCGGCATGGCGGCCGACATCGTCACCGTGCCGCTGGGTGGCGTTGCCACTGCAGGCGCGCTGCACGACCCGCTTGCAGCGCTGGTGTTTTGCCAATTGCCGCGCGTGCAGCACAGCATCGTCAACGGCCGCGTTGTCGTGCGTGACGGCGAGTTGACAACGCTGGAACTGCCGGTGCTGGTCGAACGGCACAACGCGCTCGCTCGAGAGCTGGCGAACGCGGGGCTCAGAACTGCAGGAACGTGACGCCGATGCCGACGCTGGTCTGGCGGAAGTTGTAGTCGGTCAGCGTTTCGCCGTAGCCGCTGAAGCCCTGCACGAACCAACGCAGGCTGTTCGGCTGGTCCTTGAAGATCGGGTAAGTCCATTCGGCTTGCACCGCGCCGTACTGCACGTTGCGCAGCGATGTGCGGTAGAGCACCGAGGCGGTGTGCAGCCCCTGCGCCCAAGTCAGCTGGAACTCGCCGCGGCCGCGGAAGCTCACCAGATCGGGGTTGTTGTCGGTCTCGATGTTCTCGTTCAGGCGCTGGTTGAAGCGCGCCGTGAACGACCAATCACCGCGTTCGAAACCAGCGCCGACGTACACACGATTCCAGCTGCGCGAGAGCGGGTCGGACTGCCCGTTCGACTGGTGCGCCAGCGCCAACTGCGTGTACCGCCACTGCCAGCCGAACGGCAGTTCGCGCAGGCCTTTGGCGGTGGGCAGCACGTAGATCAGCTCGGGCTGGTAGTCGGTGTTGCGAAACGGCTTCGAGTCGGTGCCGTTATAGATCTGCCACATCGCGTGCTGCGTGAACGCGCCCCAAACGTCGCCGCCGATCAGCGGCAGATCTTGCGCGAACTTGGTCCGCAGCGAGAGCTGAAACTTGGCTTCGTCGCGCCGGAAGTCGGGCTGCTGTACCGCGACCTGGGTCGGTGATTGCGGCGCCCGGTTGATGCGGTCGGTGACGTGCAGCGGCAGCACGTAGTTCGGCTGGTAGCCGACGAAGTTGAAGATGCCGCGCTTGTCCGAGGCGTCGAGCTCCCAGTACTTCGACATCAGCGTGGACATGGGCTTTTCGCCCGTGTTGTCGGGCAGCGGCGCGCCGGTCGGCGCGAGCAGCGAGGTTGCTGGCGGCGTGGGCGCCGAGACTGCACCCGGCGCAGGCTGCTTCGCCGCTGATTCGGTCGGCGCCGGCGCGCGGCCGGCGAGCTTGTCATAGCAGGCCAGGCGGTCGGCCGAGGCACCGATCGCGGCGCAGTGGTCGAGCGTGGGCAGCGTGGTGGTTTGGGCCGCGGCCAGTGCCGGCAACGAGATCGAAACGAGCGCTGCGAGCCGCCGCGCCGGGAGCCGACTGGGCGCAATGTATGAGTCAAAAGACATGGCATTGGGCCGGTGCTGATAAAAACGTGAATGCTATGGGCAGCACCCGGGCGACCGTGTCGCACGAGCGCGTCAGCGTGTCGGCGCCATGCCCGCAGCCGTGTAGGCGGTCGTCGCGTCGTGCCCGCGCGGTCGCGCAGCAACGGGGCTGTGAGCGCATCCGTTCACACGGGCGCTTTGACCGATTTCCACCATTCGGTACCGAGCTGCGACTGCAAAAAGCCAATGAAGCCGCTGACCTTCGACGGCAGCAATTTCGGCGACGGAAACACCGCATGCATCTCCTGCACCGGCAGCGCGAAGTCGGTCAGCAGCGGCGTGACCTTGCCGTCCTGCACCGACTCATGGGCCACATACCACGGCAGCATGGCCAAGCCCATGCCGTTGCGTGCTGCTTCGAGCAGCACCGACAGGTTGTTGGTGCGCAGCGGGCCGCGCACCGGCACCGATTCTTCGACGCCGTTGGCGCCATTTTTCGACGTGAAATGCCAGCGCTCATCGCCCTGCACCGTGTTGTAGATCAGGCACGGGTGCGCGGCCACCTCGGCCGGCGTGGTCGGCGCGGCGTGCGCCTTCAAATAAGCCGGTGAGGCCACCAGCACCCACGGGTTCTGCGCCAAGTAGCGCGCCCCGAGCGAGGAGTCGGCCAAGCGCCCCATGCGGATCGCGACATCGATGCCTTGCTCGACCAGATTGACGTAGCGATCGTCGAAGCTGAGATCGACCGTGATCTCGGGGTGCTGGCGCATGAAGGCCAGCACGATCGGCGTGAGCACGCGCCGGCCGAACGCGACCGATGTGCTGATGCGCAACTGCCCGCCGATGCGTGACTGCAGCAACGAGGCGAGGTTGTCGGCTTCTTCGAGCTCGCGCTGGATCGTCTTGCATTTCTCGTAATAGAGTGCGCCGATCTCGGTCGCACTCACACCGCGCGTGTTGCGGTTAAGCAGCCGCGCACCGAGACGCGCCTCGACCGCGGCCACATGCTTGGTCGCGGTCGGTTGCGTCACGCCGAGATCGACCGACGCTTTTGAGAAGCTGCCGGACTCGACGATGCGGATGAAGAGTTGTACGCCGGTGATTCGGTCCATGCGCCGATGATGCCCCGGAGCCGCGCGCATTCCGCCCCGGAATAGCACTTATCGGCCTGCGCGCTAGCCATGCGCGAGCCCGAGGCTCATCATTTATGGTACCCAACAACAAACCGCCGGAGACACGATATGGCACGCATGAAAGCCGTGATGGCCGCCCACCTGGTGATGGAACGTGAGGGCGTCACGCAGGCCTTCGGCGTGCCGGGCGCGGCGATCAACCCCTTGTATTCGGTGATGCGCGAACGCGGCACGATCGCGCACGTGTTGGCGCGGCATGTGGAGGGCGCCTCGCACATGGCCGAGGGCTACACGCGCGCCAAGGCGGGCAACATCGGTGTGTGCATCGGCACCTCGGGGCCGGCCGGCACCGACATGATCACGGGTCTGTATTCGGCCATCGCCGACAGCATCCCGATCCTGTGCATCACCGGCCAGGCGCCGCGCGCGCGGCTTTACAAAGAAGACTTTCAGGCGGTCGACATCGAGTCGATCAGCAAGCCGGTGACCAAGTGGAGCGTCACCGTGCGCGAGCCGGCTCAAGTGCCGCGCGCATTCCAGCAGGCCTTCCACCTGATGCGTTCGGGCAGGCCCGGCCCCGTGCTGATCGACCTGCCGTTCGACGTGCAGATGGCCGAGATCGAGTTTGACATCGACACCTACGAGCCGCTGCCGGTCTACAAGCCGCAGGCCACGCGCAAGCAGATCGAGCGTGCGATTCAGATGCTGCAAGGCGCCGAGCGCCCGCTGATCGTTGCGGGCGGTGGCGTGATCAATGCTGATGCGTCTGACCTGCTTCAAAAGTTCGCCGAACTGACGAACACGCCGGTGATCCCGACGCTGATGGGCTGGGGATCTATCCCCGATGACCACCCGCTGATGGCCGGCATGTGCGGCCTGCAAACCTCGCACCGCTACGGCAACGCGACCATGCTTGCGAGCGACTTCGTGCTCGGCATCGGCAACCGCTGGGCGAACCGCCACACCGGTTCGCCGGAGGTGTATTGCAAGGGCCGCACCTTCGTGCACGTCGACATCGAGCCAACGCAGATCGGCCGAGTGTTCGCCCCCGAGTTGGGCATCGTGTCGGACGCGAAAGCGGCGCTCGCGCTGTTCGTCGAAGTGGCCCGAGAGATGAAGGCCGCCGGCACGCTGCGCGACCGCAGCGGCTGGGTCGCCGAATGCCGCGAGCGCAAGCGCACGATGCTGCGCAAAACCAACCTCGACACCGTGCCGATGAAGCCGCAGCGGGTCTACCAGTGCATGAACAACAACTTCGAGCGCGGCACGACCTACGTGAGCACGATCGGGCTAAGCCAGATCGCCGGCGCGCAGTTCCTGCATGTGTTCGGCCCGCGCCAGTGGATCAACTGCGGCCAAGCCGGCCCACTGGGTTGGACGATTCCCGCGGCGCTCGGCGTGCGCGTGGCCGACCCGACGCGAAAAATCGTCGCGCTTTCGGGCGACTACGATTTTCAGTTCATGATCGAAGAGCTCGCAGTCGGCGCGCAGTTCAAGCTGCCCTACATCCACATGGTCGTGAACAACAGCTACCTCGGTTTGATCCGCCAGAGCCAACGCGGTTTCAGCATGGACTACTGCGTGCAGCTCGGGTTCGACAACATCAACGCACCGCAGATGGAAGGCTACGGCGTCGACCACGAGGCGGTCGTCAAGGGCTTGGGTTGCAAGTTCGTGCGTGTGCGCAAGCAAGAAGAGATCGCACCGGCCATCAAACAGGCCGAAGCGTGGATGTCCGAGTTCAGCGTGCCGGTGGTGATCGAGGTGATGCTCGAGCGCGTGACCAACATCTCGATGGGCACCGAGATCGATGCGATCAACGAGTTCGAGGAACTGCCGACCAGCCCCGCCGATGCGCCTGCTCCCGCCAGCATGCTCGACTGAATCTGATTGAACGCCATGCCACGATTCGCTGCTAATTTGTCGATGCTCTTCACCGAGCATCCGTTCCTCGACCGCTTCGAGCACGCCGCGCGCGCCGGCTTCGCGGCGGTCGAGTTTTTGTTTCCCTACGAGTACGCGGTCGACGAGATCAAGCACCGGCTTGTCGCGAATCGGCTCGAGCTCGTGCTGCACAACCTGCCGGCCGGCGACTGGGCAGGTGGCGAACGTGGCATCGCCTGCCTGCCCGACCGCGTTGCCGAGTTTCGCGAAGGCGTCGCAACCGCGATTCGCTATGCCAGCGCGCTCGGCGTGCCGCGTGTCAACTGCCTCGCCGGCAAAGCGCCCGCAGGCGGCGATGACAAGCCGATTCGCGACACCTTCGTCGGCAACCTGCGCTTCGCCGCGGCCGCGTTGAAAGAGGCGGGCATCGCGCTGCTGATCGAGCCGATCAACACCTTCGATATTCCCGGCTTTTACCTGAGCCGCACCGATCAGGCGCTCGCTCTGATCGACGAGGTCGGCTCTGACAATTTGCGCGTGCAATACGACATCTATCACGCCCAGCGCATGGAAGGCGAGCTGATCGCGACGATGACGAAACACCTTGCACGCATCGGTCACATCCAGCTGGCAGACAACCCCGGCCGCAACGAGCCCGGCACCGGCGAGATCGCTTACGAGCGCGTGTTCGCCGCGCTCGACCGCATGGGCTATGCGGGCTGGATCGGCTGCGAATACAAGCCTGCCACCACGACCGAAGCCGGGCTGCATTGGCTCGACACTGCAAAGAGGAAATCAGCATGACGAGCACACCGCTCAAGATCGGCTTCATCGGTCTCGGCATCATGGGCGCGCCGATGGCGGGTCACTTGATCAAGGCCGGCCATCAATTGTTCGTGCACACGCGCAGCAAGCTCGCGCCCGAGATCGCCGGGGGCAGCGCCACCGTGTGCACCAGCGCGAAGGCCGTGGCCGAGCGCGCCGACATCGTCTTCGTCATGGTGCCGGACACGCCCGATGTGGCCAAGGTGCTGTTCGCCGACGACGGCATTGCGGCAGGTTTGTCCAAAGCGAAAACCGTTGTCGACATGAGCTCGATTTCGCCGATCGAAACGAAGCAGTTCGCCAAGCGCATCAACGCGCTCGGCTGCGACTACCTCGACGCGCCGGTGTCGGGCGGCGAGGTCGGCGCCAAGGCCGCGTCACTCACCATCATGGTCGGCGGGCCCGAGGCCGTGTTCGAGCGCATCAGGCCGCTGTTCGAGTTGATGGGCAAGAACATCACGCTGGTCGGCGGCAATGGCGACGGGCAAACCTGCAAGGTCGCGAACCAGATCATCGTCGCACTCAACATCGCGGCCGTCGGCGAGGCGCTGGTGTTCGCGAGCAAGGCCGGTGCCGACCCGGCACGGGTGCGCACGGCGCTGATGGGCGGCTTCGCGGCGTCGCGCATTCTCGAGGTGCACGGCGAACGCATGGTCAAGCGCACCTTCGCGCCGGGTTTTCGAATCGGCCTGCACCAGAAAGACCTGAGCCTCGCACTCGCCGGCGCGCGTGCGCTGGGTGTCGCGTTGCCGCAGACGGCCGGTGCCGCGCAACTGATGCAGGTGTGCGCCGCCAACGGCATGCAAGACCTCGATCATTCGGCGCTCGTGAAAGCGATCGAGTTGATGGCCGATCACGCGGTGATGCCCGACGAGCCCGCGTGACGCGAGGCCCGCGCCCCAACCCTCTGCCAGAGGGAGAGGGAGCAAAACCCTGATGGACACGCGACGAGTCCAACATAATTTCGCATGAGCATCCCGTCCCCCCAGTCCGACCCACGCGGCTTCTTGCGTGCCTTGTTCGATGCTGCGATTGCGCGCGCGGTGCCCGGGCCGGGGCTCGCGGCGTTTTTGCCGAAGCCGCCGAAAGGCCGCACGCTGGTGCTCGGTGCGGGCAAGGCCGGTGGCTCGATGGCAGCGGCGGTGGCGGGGCTGTGGCCTTTTGATGCGCCACTTTCAGGCCTCGTCGTCACGCGCTACGACTACGTACCGCCGGACTACAAAAACAAGCCCGGCCGCATCGAGGTGATCGAAGCCGCGCACCCGGTGCCCGACGAAGCGGGCCGGCGCGCCGCACGCCGCATCGCCGATCTGGCGCAGGGCCTGACGGCGGACGACCTCGTGCTGTTTCTCGTGTCGGGTGGCGCCTCGGCTTTGCTGGCGTTGCCGGCGCAGGGCATCACGCTCGACGAGAAGCAGGTGGTGAACAAGGCCTTGCTCAAAAGCGGTGCCGCGATCGACGAGATGAACTGCGTGCGCAAGCATTTGTCGGACATCAAAGGCGGCAGGCTCGCCGCACGCTGCGCGCCGGCGCGCGTGGTCACGCTGTTGATCAGCGACGTGCCCGGCGACTCGCCGCAAGTGATCGGCAGCGGCCCGACCGTGCCCGATTCGACCACCTGCGCCGATGCGCTGCGCATCCTCACGCGCTACAACATCGCGATCTCCGCGGCCGCGCGCGAAGGCCTGGAAAGCGGCGCGTTCGAAACCCCGAAACCCGGCGATGCGTGCTTCGCCGGTCATGAGGTCCACATGGTCTCGACCCCGCGCCAATCGCTCGACGCCGCCGCCGCGCTGGCCCACAGCGCCGGCATCACCGCGCACGTGCTGAGCGACGAGATCGAAGGCGAATCGCGCGACGTCGGCAAGGTGCATGCGGCGCT
>JANLUW010000387.1:0-1556 GCA_031363645.1 Rhizobacter sp.
TGCCGGCGCGTCACCTTGCGCTTGAAGATGAACACGCCCATCGCCAGCACCAGCGTCGGGTTGAGGTACAGGATCAGCCGCTCGAAGCTCGCGCTGATGTAGGCGAGGCCTGCGAAGTCGAGTGAGCTCGCGAGGTAGTAGCCGGTGAAGCCCAGGCCGACCACGGCGATCCAGTCGCGCTTCGTGAGTGCCGGTTTGCCGCGCCCGGCCCACCACGCGAGCAGCACGAACAGCGGCAGCGCGAACAACATGCGGTACATGATCAACGTGACCGCGTCGACGCCGTGGCGGTACGCGAGCTTGATGATGATCGCCTTGCCGGAGAACGCGATCGCACCGATCGAGGCGAGCACGAGGCCGGGCCAGATGGGGCGCTCGCGCAAGGCAGCGGGGGCTGCCGGGGTGGTGGAAGGCATTGCAGCGGATTCTACGGAGGCACTCCGTTTCACGCCGGGCGCGGCGCCGGCTTCTCCAGGTGCCAGGTGTTCGCGCCGCGCTCGAAGCCGAGCGATTCGTACAAGCCGATCGCCACGTCGTCGGGGTCGGCGACGATCAGCAGCGTCTGCAGCCCCATCGCCTCGAAGCCGTGCCGGCAGACCGCATGGATCAGCGCCGAGCACAGCCCGCGGCGGCGCCACGAAGGGTGCGTCACGACATGCTGAAAGCGGCCCAGCGATTCGCCCGGCGCACGGAACAAGCCGCAGTCGGCGACCATCGTCTCGCTGCCGTTGTCGGCCCGCGCGAAGACGGCGAACCACTCGCCCATGTCGGCGCGCGACATGGCTTCGCAGCGGCGCATTTGGCGCTGGCGGAACAGCCGGTACGCGGCTCCGGATTCAGTCGCTCCCGCATCGGCCGCGACTTGCAGTTCGACCGCCTCGGCGGCCTGCTCGGGCAGGCGCAGCGCGGCGATGCGGAAGTCGGCGTGCAACGCGCGGCGCGGCGCCCGCAGCTGAGATCGGTGCATCGTCAGCACGGTCGACGCGAATTGCGTGAGTCCCGCGGCGGCGAAGTCGGCAGGCAATTCGAAGGTGGTTTCGCTGTCGACACCGAACGTGACATGACGCGACTCGGCCTGCGGCTCGGCGATCTCGTCCGCGAAGCGCGCCAGCCACCGCGCTGCATCGCCCGCGCGCGGCGCATGGTCGAACAGCAGGAAGTTGCCCCACCAGAACGTCGGGTTGGGCGGCGTGCGGATCACGAGGTGATCGCTGCGCGGCGCGACCTTGCCGTCGAAGCGCGCGAAGATCAGGTCGGTGCGCCAGCCGAGCGAGCGCGGCTCGGTGAACATCGGCTTCAGAAAGCCACGGCCTGCCCGTCACGCCGCGGATCGCTCGCGGCCACGTAGCCTTCGACCGCCGGGTCGCCGAGGCGCCAGATGAATTGGCCGGCGCCGAAATCCTGGTAGCTGTCGACGATGACCTCGACACGGTGGCCAAGCGCCTGCAGGCCGGCCGATTTGAGATGCTCGCTTTTGCGGTCTCGATCATCAATGGTTGTGAGAAGTGCGTGACTTCGCATGAGAAAGCGCTGCAAGGATTAGGCGTTGAAAATGA
>JANLUW010000396.1:0-1761 GCA_031363645.1 Rhizobacter sp.
CGCGAGGGTCGAACCCTTCATGACCGGTTTCGTCGAGAACAACCAGTACCTCGGCCGTCCGGTCGACTTCCTGGTGCTGAAGGACGGCTCGATGCTCGTCAGCGATGACCACGCCGGTGCGATCTACCGCATCAGCTACGCGGGAAAGTAACGCAGCGGTGCTCACCGGCAATTGAGGCAGGAGCGCATTGGCGCTGGCAATGCGCGCCAATCACCTGCGCCTGCGCCTGCGCCTGACTTTTGGAGACTCTCATGAATAAACGCAATACGCATCGGCGAACGACGACTTTACTGGCAACCGCGGCCCTGCTGACTTTGGTATTGAACAGTGAAGTCAATGCTGCCACGCGCGACGAAACCATCTCGGTCGTCGACATGGACAAACTGCAATGGAAGGACTATCCGGGACTGCCGGGCGTGACCTTCACGGTGGTTGACGGCGACCCGAGCAAGCCGGGCATCTACACGATCCGCGCGAAGTTCGCGCCTCGAACGATGAGCCAGCCGCACTGGCATCCAGAGGCCCGTTACGTCACCGTCATCAGGGGAACGTGGTGGACAGGCGCCGGGGCGAAGTTCGATCCGGAAAATACGGTCCCGGTAAAGACCGGCGGCTTCTCCGTTCACACCGCGAAGGAAATTCACTACGACGGCGCGAAGGAAGAAGAAGTCATCGTGCAAATCAGCGGCATCGGGCCGAGCGGTACGGTCCCTGTCAACTCAGACGGCACGGACAAAAAATAGACCACTTGACGGCGCGAGGGGCGGTGTCAGCCAGCGTGTCGCGCAGGGCCGACCGCGCCTCGGGCAGATTCGATCAACGGACATTTTGGGAACACCATGAAATCGATCGCCCTGACGCTTTGCGGCCTTCTGCTCGCGACAGCCGGCCACTCGGAAACGGCGGAGGGTGACATCCGTTGGCAGATGCTCGCCCAGACGGATGAGGAAGAGTGGTGGAGCCAGCGCAATTCGATGACCGTCGACGCCAGCGGGAGCAGCTCAACGCTGATCGCGATCAACGGCCGAATGCTTTCGAGAAGAACCCAGCACGTCGACCTCGTTCGCTGGGCCGTGACACTGAGTGATTGTCGCGCCGACTCCGGCAAGCTCATCACGTCTGACATGAGCGGCAAATACGTCGTCCCGTTCGACTACATGAAGGGTAACGCGACGTTCGAGTCCATCACGGCTCAGGCTATTTGCAACGCGTATTTCAACGCCAACAAGTAGCGATGCACGGACGGCCACTGGTTCGCTGTTGCCGAGCCGATCCGCCGTGTGAGGTATCTGTTGTGCGAGGAAGCACAGCGGCTACTTGGTCATTTGCCGCCCCAACTGACAGACATGGCGTCTTTCTCGCTATCGACAGGTCTGAGGCGGGCCAACGCCACCGGCCCTCGGTGCTCGAACATTTGTCGCGCGGGCTTGGGTTGTCGCCTAGCTCCGGGCTTACGCACGTACATTTTGCTTGCAAGGCGAGGCAGGAATCAGCGGCTCCACGCGCCGCCAAGAGTCATCGGCTACCACCCAGGAAACAACTCGCTTGCGTCTCGCCATGTCTTTGTCCGAACACCGCTTGCGATGCGGCTCATAACTAGAGTTTCCTAATTACGGATAACTTCTTACTATCGGGTCTATGAAATACCTGCACACGATGGTCCGCGTTACTGACCTTGAGGAATCGCTGCGCTTCTATCGCGACGCACTCGGCTTGGAAATCACACGCCGAGGCGACTCACCGGCCGGGCGCTTCACGCT
>JANLUW010000410.1:0-10880 GCA_031363645.1 Rhizobacter sp.
CAAAGCCGCGGTGGCGCAGACGCTGGAGAAGGTCTACACCTACTTTCCGCGGCTCAAGACGCGCCGCACTTCGCAAGCCGCCTACACCTCGGGCGGCGAACAGCAGATGTGTGCGATCGGCCGCGCCCTGATGGCCAGCCCGAAGATGGTGCTGCTCGACGAACCCTCGATGGGCCTGGCGCCGCAGATCGTCGAAGAGGTGTTCGAGATCGTCAAAGACTTGAACACACGCGAGGGTGTGACGTTTTTACTCGCCGAGCAGAACACCAACATGGCGCTGCGCTATTCCGATTACGGCTACATCCTCGAGAACGGCCGCATCGTGATGGACGGGCAAGCGGCCTCTCTGCGCGAGAACGAGGACGTGAAGGAGTTCTACTTGGGCGTCGGCGGCGGTGACGACGCCAACCCCCGCAAGAGCTTCAAGGACGTGAAAAGCTACAAGCGCCGCAAGCGCTGGCTCGCCTGACGCGCGGCGCTGGATAAACGACAAATGGCCCACGCCGACGAAGCCGCACTCGCTCGATTGCTGCCGCTGCTGCGCCAGTTGCGTGAGATAAAGGCCTTGCGCGAGATGAAGCCCGGCATCTTCTACTTGAAGGGCAGCGCGTTCATCCACTTCCACGACGACGCCGGTGCGCTGGTCGCCGACTTGAAGAAGACCAGCGGCGGCGGCTTCGATCGCTACCCGGTCGATGCCGCAACAGGACAACGCAAGCTGGTCGACGACGCGAAACGCCGCGCCGCTCGAAGCGAAGAAGACTGAACACGATGACGACCCCGATCGACGGCCCACAACATTACGATGCGCTCGAAAGACGCGTACCCCTGCAGCGTGAAGCCGCGCTGATGCGCGCGCTCGCCACGCAGATCGCGCACGCGAAGGCGCACACGCCGGCGTTCGCGGCGAGCCTGGCCGACGTCGACGCAGGGCAGGTCACGAGTCGCACCGCACTCGCGCGCCTGCCGGTGATCCGCAAACACGAGTTGCTCGAACGCCAGCGCGATGCACACGCGCCCGACGTGTTCGGCGGCTTCTCGGCGCTCGGCTGGGGGTTGGTGCCGCGCGAGCACCGCGCGCTTCGCGTGTTCGCCTCACCCGGGCCGATCCATGAACCCGAAGGTGCAGCGCCCGACTACTGGCGCATGGCGCGCGCGCTGTTCGCCGCCGGCCTGCGCGAGGGTGACCTCGCGCACAACAGTTTCAGCTACCACTTCACGCCGGCCGGCGCGATGATGGAAAGCGGCGCGTTCGCGCTCGGCTGCACCGTGTTCCCCGGCGGCACCGGCCAGACTGAGCAGCAGGTGCAGGCGATGGCCGCACTCCGCCCCACGGCCTACATCGGCACGCCGAGCTTCCTGAAAATCATCTTGGAGAAAGCCGACGAACTCGGCGTCGCATTGCCGTCGCTCACCAAGGCGTCGGTCGGCGGCGAAGCGTTTCCACCATCGCTGCGCGACTGGCTGCTCGCGCGGGGCGTGAGCGCGTACCAAAGTTACGGCACGGCCGACCTCGGCCTCGTCGCGTATGAAACCTCGGCCCGCGAGGGGCTGGTGCTCGACGAAGGCGTGATCGTCGAGATCGTGCGGCCGGGCACGGGCGATGTGGTGGCCGACGGCGAAGTCGGCGAGGTGGTGGTGACCACGCTGAACCCCGGTTATCCGCTGATCCGTTTCGGCACCGGCGACCTTTCGGCCGTGCTGGCAGGCGCCTGCCCGACCGGCCGCACCAACACCCGCATCAAGGGTTGGATGGGCCGCGCCGACCAAACCGCCAAGGTGCGCGGCATGTTCGTGCACCCCGCGCAGGTGGCCGAGATCGCGCACCGCTGCCCCGAGGTGCGCAAGGCGCGGCTGGTCGTCAGCGGCGGGATGGCGAACGACACGATGACACTGCGGGTCGAGGTCGACGAGGCACCCGAGGGCCTGGCCGCGCGCCTCACCGACGCGATGCGCGACATCACCAAGCTGCGCGGCCAAGTGATGCTGTGCGCAGTCGGCAGCCTGCCGAACGACGGCATGGTGATCGAGGACGCCCGCACCTACGTTTGAGCCTTCGGCCGGTGCGTACCGCAATGCCGTGCGGCGCGCCCGGGTTACGTACTTTCCGCGATGGCGTTGCGCACCGCGTTCCGGACAATCGCGGGTCGCCCTCCGTCAACACCACCAAGAAGCTCACCCCATGAAGCACCTTTTGCTCGCCGCCATCGCTGCAACGCTCGCCTCCTCGGCTTGGGCCGACTACCCCGACAAGCCGATCACGATCGTGGTGCCGTTCGCGGCTGGCGGCCCGACCGACAAGGTCGCGCGCGATTTGGCCGAGGCGCTGCGCAAGCCGCTCGGTGGGCAGTCGATCATCATCGAGAACATCGGCGGGGCCGGCGGCACGCTCGGCGCAACCAAGGTCGCGAAGGCGAGCAACGACGGCTACACGCTGCTGCTGCACCACATCGGCATGAGCACCGCGCCGGCGCTCTACCGCAAGATGGGCTACGACACGCTCGCCGACTTCGAGTACCTCGGCATGGTCAACGAGGTGCCGATGACGCTGATCGGCAAGCCCACGCTGCCGGCCACCAACTACGCTGAGCTGCTCAAGTGGATGGACGCGAACAAGGGCAAGATCAACCTCGCCAACGCTGGCCTCGGCGCGGCCTCGCACCTGTGCGGCTTGCTGTTGCAAAGCACGTTGAAGATCGAGATGCAGACCGTGCCGTACAAGGGCACCGGGCCGGCGATGACCGACCTGCTCGGCGGCCAGGTCGACCTGATGTGCGACCAGACCACAAACACCACGGGCCAGATTGAGAGCGGCAAGGTCAGGGCGTTTGCAGTGACGAGCGCGAAGCGCCTGACCACGCCGGCGCTGAAGAATTTGCCGACGCTCGACGAATCTGGGCTGAAGGGCTTCAACGTCTCGATCTGGCACGGCATGTATGCGCCCAAGGGCACTCCGAAGGCCGTGACCGACAAGATCAACGCGGCCTTGCGCGTTGCGCTGAAAGACGCCGAGTTCGTCAAGCGCGAGGAAGCGCTCGGCGCGGTGATCGTGGCCGACGCGCGGTTGAGCGGCGAGGAGCACAAGAAGTTCGTCACCGCCGAGATCGGCAAGTGGGGCCCGATCATCAAGGCAGCGGGTCAATACGCCGACTGACCGGCACGCGCCCGATCGGCGCAGTCACGACGGCGCTTGCGCCTCGTCGAAATGCGCCTCGACGTTCGACGGCAACAACTGGATCGACGCGCGCAAGCCCGGCAGCTCGTTCATCAGCGCCCGCTCCACATCACCGCGCAATGCCGCAGCACGGCCGAGCGACCAGTGCGCCGGCAGGTGCATGTGCAGATCGACGAATCGGCGCTGAGCGGCCCGCCGTGTGACGATGTGATCGAACCGGATCGCATCGTGCGCGAAGCGCGCCAGCGTGCGGTCGATCTGCGCGCGCACTTCGGGTTCGACCGCGCTGTCCATCAGGCCTTCGACCGAGCGCCACGCGAGGCGGGCGCCTTCGCGCAGGATGTTGAGCGCCACCAATATCGCGAGCACAGGATCGAGCCAGGCCCAGCCGGTGAAGTGCACCAACACGAGCCCGACGACGACGCCGGCCGATGTCCACACATCGGTGTAGAGGTGCCGCGCGTCGGCCTCGAGTGCGACCGAGCGATGCTCGCGCGAGGCCGCCATCATGCGGTGCGCGAGCAGGCCGTTGAGCGCCGAACTCGCAACCGCCAACGCGATACCCCAGCCCAGCAACTCGAGCGGCTGCGGGTTCGCGAAGCGATGCACCGCCGCCCAGATGATGCCGGCCGCCGCGCCGGCGATCAGCAGGCCCTCGAAGCCGCTGGAAAAGTACTCGGCCTTGGTGTGGCCGAACGGGTGGTCGTCGTCGGCCGGCCGCTGCGCGATCGTCACCATCGCGAGAGCGAA
This sequence comes from Rhizobacter sp., assembly GCA_031363645.1. Lineage (GTDB taxonomy): Bacteria > Pseudomonadota > Gammaproteobacteria > Burkholderiales > Burkholderiaceae_C > LMDS01. The sequence continues at coordinate 3,926 of JANLUW010000410.1, forward strand.
CAGCGCCGAGGCCAGGTTGACGAGCGACTCCATCGCGTCCGACAGCAAACCGACCGAATCGGTGATCCACCACGCGGCGGTCTTCATCACGATCGTCGCGACAGCGGCAACGATCGAGAGCTGGAGGAGGGTCTTGACCTGCACGCGACTGAGATGCCGAACCGCTAGGTTGGCTGACCTTCGAGGCGCTTGAGCTCGTCGCTGAGAAACTGGCTCGCGAGCATCGTCTTGCCATCGGCGAACTTCACTTCGTAGGGCTTGCCGCTTATGCTCGACTGGCTCGCGATGCGCTCGATGAACTCGCGCGCGGTGGTCACTTCATGGCCCATCGATTCGAGCTTGCCGCGCAAAAATTTTCCGGCCTCTGCGCACTCGTACTCGGTGCCGTTGCGGATGAACTTCATGCCCTTGCGGGTCTCAACAAATTGAATCAGCCTCTCGATGCGCGTTTGCTCATGCGCAGGCGGCGCCGCAGAAGCAGCCGATGCACCCCAGGCCATCAGCCCCGTCACGCTCATCAGAAAGCCTCTGCGAAACATGGCCGGTTACTCCAGCGTCACCCGCGCGAACTTGCGCTTGCCCACTTGCACCACGTAGGTCCCGGCGGGCAGCTTCAAACCCCGGTCGCCGACCACCGCGCCGTCGACCCGAACCCCGCCACCATCGACCAGGCGCAAGGCTTCGCCGGTCGACGCCGCAAGATTAGCCTGTTTCAGCACCGCGCCGATGCCGAGAGGCGCACCGGCAAGCGTCACCGCGTCGATCACGTCCGGCACGCCACCGCGGGCGCGGTGGTTGAAATCGACCTCAGCGGCTTCGGCCGCAGCCGCCCTGTGAAAGCGTGTGGTGATCTCTTTGGCAAGCAGCACCTTGACTTCTTTAGGGTTGCGCCCGCCTTCAATTTCGGCCTTGAAGCGCGCGATCTCGGCCTCGGGCCGGAAGCTCAGCAGCGTGAAGTATTTCCACATCAACACGTCGCTCACCGAAAGCAGCTTGGCGAACATGGCGTTCGGCGGCTCGGTGATCGCAATCGTGTTGCCCTTGCTTTTCGACATCTTCTCGATGCCGTCGAGCCCCTCGAGCAGCGGCATCGTCAAGATGCACTGCGGCTCTTGGCCGTATTCGGTTTGGAGCGCGCGGCCGACCAGCAGGTTGAACTTTTGGTCGGTGCCGCCGAGTTCGAGGTCACTCTTGAGCGCCACCGAGTCGTAGCCCTGCATCAAGGGGTACAAGAACTCGTGCACGCTGATCGGCGTGCCGGCCTTGAACCGATCGTGAAAGTCGTTGCGCTCCATCATGCGGGCGACGGTGTAGCGCGATGCGAGCTCGATCATGCCGCGCGCGCCGAGCGGGTCGCTCCACTCGGAGTTGTAGCGGACCTCCGTTCTAGCTTCGTCCAACACCAGTTTTGCCTGCGCAAAGTACGTCAGCGCATTGGCCTCGATCTGCTCGCGCGTCAGCGGTGGACGGGTCGCGTTGCGGCCTGACGGGTCGCCGATCATCGAAGTGAAATCGCCGACCAGAAAAATTACCGAGTGGCCCAGATCCTGAAGCTGCCTCATCTTGTTCAGCACGACCGTGTGGCCAAGATGCAGATCGGGTGCGGTCGGGTCCAGGCCGAGCTTGATTCGCAGTGGCACGCCGGTTGCTTCTGATCGTGCCAGCTTGGCCAACCAATCGGCTTGTGGCAGGAGTTCGTCGCAGCCCCGCAGCGAGATCGCCATCGCTTCCCTGACCCGGTCTGTCACCCGGACAACGGCGCTGTTCACAGAGGTACCGGAATCTTTACTGGCAGGCTGGGACATGGGGGGCTTTTACGGAGATGGGCGCGGTGCCGGGTCGATATACTTTGATGCGGTCACGGGAACTGCTTACCTGCTCGGCAGATGCGCCCGGATTCTAGTAGAGGCCCTTTGGGGTGTTAGGGATAAACACAGAAGTGCGCGGCCACGCTGCTGCCACTCGCACCGAGCCTCAACCGCTCCTGAACCGAATTGAAATCGTTGGACTCACTTGATCGCGCCATCGCCGAGGCAAGCGCGCGCACGGGTCGATTCGTCGCCGCCAACCCGCGCACGTTGTCGGCCTTCGTCATGGTTGCGCTCGCCGGTTTCGGCGTCACAGCCTTCGGTATCGCCCCGATGGCACCCGACGCCGCTGACATTCCGAAACGTCTGGTGACTGAAATCGTCGCACCCGACGGAATTCAGTCGCAGCTCGACGCGCTGGCGGAACACGAACTGCAGCTCTACCGCAGCGATCTGAGTCGCTCCAGCGACACCGCCGACAGTCTGCTGAAGCGTCTGAACGTCAGCGATGCCGAAACTGCGCAGTTCCTGCGGAGCGATGCCACCGCACGCAAGCTGCTCGAAGGCCGCGGCGGCAAGATCGTTCGCGTGCAGACCGACACGACCGGCGCGCTCACCGAATTGATCGCCCGCTATGCGCCGGCCAACGCCGAGCTACTCGGCACTCACTTCACACGCCTGACCGTCAAACGTTTCGCGGGCAAGTTGCTGTCGATGGTCGAGACCGCGCCGCTCGCTGCACAGGTGCGCATGGGCAGCGGCACGATCCGCTCGTCGCTGTTCGCGGCGACCGACGAGGCGCGCATTCCCGATGCGGTTTCCACGCAGATCGCCGAGGTGTTTTCGACCGACCTCGACTTCCACCGCGAGCTGCAAAAAGGCGACACGTTCTCGGTGCTGTACGAAGCGCTGACGGCCGACGGCGAACCGATCACGTGGGGCACCTCGAACGCCGGCCGCGTGCTCGCCGCCGACTTCGTCAACGGCGGCAAGACCTACGCTGCTGTCTGGTTCAAAGACGCCAATGGCAAGGGCAGCTACTACGGCTTCGACGGCCAGAGCAAGCGGCGCGCGTTCCTCGCGAGCCCGATGGAGTTCTCGCGCGTGACCTCAGGCTTCGCGATGCGCATGCACCCGATCCTCAACAGCTGGAAGCAGCACAAGGGCGTCGACTACGGCGCGCCGAGCGGCACTGCGATCCGCAGCGTCGGCGATGGCACCGTCGACTTCGCAGGGTGGCAAAACGGCTACGGCAACGTCGTCGAAATCCGCCACAGCGCGCAGCGTTCGACGCTTTACGCGCACATGAGCCACATCGACGTCAAACACGGCGCGCATGTTGAACAAGGCCAACGCATAGGCGCGGTCGGCTCGACCGGCTGGGCCACCGGGCCGCACCTGCATTTCGAAGTCAAGGTCGGTGGGGTTCAGCAAGACCCGATGATCATGGCGAAAGCCTCCGAATCGGTCGCCCTCGCACCGGCACAAAAGACGCAGTTCGCGCAGCTCGCGACCAGCCTGAAAAGCCAACTAGAAGCCGCCGATTCGATTGCGCGAGCCGGCGCCTACGCAGAATAGTCGCTCGGTGCACGACCTTCACAGGCCCGCTTTCGCGGGCCTTCTTGTTGGCGCCGGCACAATTGGCGCATGACTGGTTTGTACATTGGGTTGATGTCGGGCACCTCGCTCGACGGAGTCGACGGCGTGCTGGTCGATTTCGACGCCGTTGACGCCAGCCTCGTGCGTGTTGCAGCCCATGTTCACCGCCCGCTCGACTCCGCACTCGCGCACGGTTTGCTGGCGCTGAACGCGCCGGGCGAGAGCGAACTGCACCGCGCTGCGCTGACGGCGAATGCGCTGGTGCGCGTTTACGCCGATGTTGTTGCGGCGCTTCTGGCAGCGAGTGGCATGCCACGAGAACAGGTGCGGGCGATCGGCGCGCACGGCCAGACCGTGCGGCACCGCCCGCGCGAGTTCGACGGCATCGGCTACACGATTCAACTGAACAACCCGGCGCTGCTGGCCGAGCTGACCGGCATCGGCGTGATTGCCGACCTGCGCAGCCGCGATGTGGCCGCGGGCGGCCAAGGCGCGCCGCTGGTCCCGGCGTTTCACCGCGCGGTCTTCGGCCGTGCCGGCGAGGCGGGTGCGGTGCTCAACATCGGTGGCATCAGCAACCTGACCGCACTGCGCGCCGACGGGTCGACGATCGGTTTCGACTGCGGGCCGGGCAATGCGCTGATGGACCATTGGTGCCTTCAGCACACCGGCCAGCGCTTCGACGACAGCGGTGCATGGGCGGCATCGGGCCAGGCCATCGACACGCTGCTGGCCTCGATGCGCGCCGAACCGTACCTCGCGTTACCGCCGCCGAAAAGCACCGGCCGCGATTTGTTCAATCCGCTGTGGCTGCAAGCGCACTTGGCGCGATGCGCGGCTTCACCGAGCGCCGTCGACGTGCAGGCAACGCTCGCCGAACTGACCGCGGCTGCGTGTGCCGATGATGTGCTGCGGTATGCCGAAGGCACATGCGAACTGCTGGTGTGCGGCGGTGGCGCATTCAATGCTCACCTGATGCAGCGTCTCGCGGCTCGCCTGCCTGGCATCGATGTGGCGCCGACCAGCGCGCGTGGTTTGCCGGCCGACCAGGTCGAGGCGTGCGCGTTCGCGTGGCTCGCACGCGCGTTTATGCGGCGCGAGCCGGCGAACCTGCCGAGCGTGACCGGCGCGGCCGGCCCGCGCGTGCTCGGCGCGCTGTATCCCGCCGGTTGATTCCCCAGAACACAAAAGCCGCCCGAAGGCGGCTTCGTCGGTTGGGGCGAAACGCGTCAGGCCGAGAAGCTCGAACCGCAACCGCAGGTGGTCGTCGCGTTCGGGTTTTTGATAACGAATTGAGCGCCCTGCAGGTCGTCCTTGTAATCGATCTCGGCGCCAGCCAGGTACTGCAGGCTCATCGCGTCGATCAGCAAGGTCACGCCGTTCTTGCTCATTTGCGTGTCGTCGTCGTTGACGATCTCGTCGAAGGTGAAGCCGTACTGAAATCCCGAGCAGCCGCCGCCCTGCACGAACACGCGCAGCTTCAGCTCGGGATTACCCTCTTCGTCGACCAGCTCCTTCACCTTGTTGGCGGCGCTGTCGGTGAAGACCAGCGGCACCGGCGGCTCGTCCACGTGGGCAAGCGATTGGGTGTTCTCGGCTTGGACTTTTTCAGCGGTAGCACTCATGGTGGAACTCCTGCGGCAGTGTGCCGATAAGGAGATTATCCGGGATTCGATGCAGCGAGTTTGAGGGCGGGCCTTTCGGTGGCGCTCATCGGCCGAAGTTCGCCATTGATCGAGGCGCCCTAGTGCATCTCGAGCGACTCGTAGCGCACGTCGCCGACGATCAAAGCGCGGGGTTGCAACTCCAGCAACTCAGTCGACCGGATCGGCCCGTTGACGGTGCCGTTGATGATCACGTGACCGCCAGACACCTTGCGGTCACGCGAGCTTTCTCGCTGATGACGAGGATGCTGCTGCCATCGCCGAGCGCGGTCACGTCGCCGAGCACTTCACCATCGATGCGCAAGCCATCGTTGAACCGCAACTCGCCGTGGATCAGGGTGCCCTCACCGACCAGCGTGCGAATCGGTGGCTGTTTTTTCTTGCCGAACATGAGGTGGTTTCCAACGAACCGGCCAGCGGCCGACCAACATTCTTATGGCCTGACGGTCAAGCTGGCTTTCAGCGCGCCGTTCGAGTCCATGACCCTGGCGTAAGCAGTCTTCACCACGGCCAGCGCGGGTGGATCGAGCATTCCTTCGATGCGCAAATACTTTTTGAACTGCAATGCTTGCGGGCCACCGGACGAGACGAACGTCCACGGTTTGCCATCGAGCGTTCCCGTACGCGTCATCTCGTAGCGCCCTTTGAACTCGGGCAGCGTCTTGCTGGGCTGCATCACCAACAACTGAAAGCGAACATGGCCCGGCGACTGCGGCTCGATCTGCAGACCGCGGATCACCACTCCCTCGCTCGCGCCGGCAGGCAACAGGCGCTCGAAGAACCAAAGATCGCTCTTCATGGCCAGGGTGTCGACCCCGGCCTGCCTGAGCTGCAGTGCCAGTTTTTCCTGCACCGTCTTCTCGGTCTTCCACAAACTCTTGGCGGTGTTCGCGATCGAGATGGCTCGCTCGCGCTCACTGCGCAACTGGGCCACCTCGATGCGCAGGCGCTGCAACTCCTCGGTCGCGTCGCGATCGAGCCCGGTGATGCTCTTGCCGAACTCGAAGGCCCACATCGCGAGCGCTGCCGAGAACCCGAACATCAGCGCGACCACCGCCCATCGCAGCGGCCACGGGAGGTGGCTGCGCACGATCATGCGCGGCGCGCTGATCGACAGTCGGCGGCCCGGCAATTTGAGGCGCATCGGTTGGAAACTTTTGCGTGAGAGAGGCGCGATCGTAGGAGCGCGTGTGGAACACGCCACAAACACGAAAGCCACCCGAAGGTGGCTTTCGATGGGCGAGCGAGGAGCCCGTTTGCTTATCGCTTCGAGAACTGCTTGCGACGGCGGGCGCCGTGGAAGCCGACCTTCTTGCGCTCGACTTCACGCGCGTCGCGCGTCACAAAGCCAGCATGCTTCAACGCTGGCTTGAGCGTTTCGTCGTAGTCGATCAGGGCGCGGGTAATGCCGTGGCGCACTGCGCCGGCCTGACCCGACTCGCCACCACCGTGCACGTTGACCTTCACGTCAAACGCTGCGTCGTTCGTGGTCAGCACCAGCGGCTGGCGCACGACCATGATGGAGGTTTGGCGGCCAAAATACTCGTCGACGGTCTTCCCGTTGACGGTGATCAGGCCGGTGCCTTTCTTGATGAAAACGCGCGCCACCGACGATTTGCGGCGGCCGGTTCCGTAGTTCCAAATACCGATCATTGCGGCGGCTCCTTAGATTTCCAGCACTTTGGGCTGCTGAGCGGCATGCGGGTGCGTGGCACCGGCGTAGACCTTCAGCTTCTTCACCATCGCGTAGCCCAGCGGACCCTTTGGAAGCATGCCTTTGACGGCCTTCTCGATGGCGCGGCCTGGGTGCTTGGCCTGCATGTCTTTGAACTTGGTCGCGTGGATACCGCCCGGGTAGCCCGAATGACGGTAGTACACCTTGTC
>JANLUW010000470.1:0-5380 GCA_031363645.1 Rhizobacter sp.
ACACGGGCGTGCGCGCCGCCGTTGCCGTGGTCGCAGGCTCGGGGTGAAAGAAGCAAATCATGGCCACGTTCAGTATCGATGCGTGCACTTGCGTCCAGCTGAGGCCCGCCTGACACGAGGCTGTCATGCGGCGGCCCCGAACGACCCGCCGGTTGCCGGGCTCGTCACCGCGAAGCGCACCCGCACGACCAGGCCGCGGCCGCTGGCGGGCTCATCGAGGCTGATGCTGGCGCCGTGGCCCTTCGCGATGTCGTTCACGATCGCGAGACCGAGGCCGCTGCCCGCCCCAGTGGCAGCACTGCCGCGGCGAAAGCGCTCGAACGCGGTGGCGCGCTCGTCGAGCGGGATGCCCGGGCCGTCGTCTTCGACCTCGAGCACGCTCGCACCTTCGGCTTGCAAGGTTCGGACCGTGACACGTGCGCCCGCGCCGGCATGCACGATCGCGTTGTGAATCAGGTTGGCCAGCAACTCGCGCAGCAAAAACCGACGGCCCTCTAGCGGCGCGCTCTCGAGCTCGAAGCCGAGGTCGACCTGCGCGCTCATTGCGAGCGGCACCCACTCGCCGGCCGCCTCGCCGACCAGGCGCTTCAGGTCGAGCGACTCGGTCACGATGGCTGCCTGGGCCGCGCCGTCGGAGCGGGCCAGCGCGAGCAATTGCGACGACATGCGCGCCGCGCGCGAGGCGCCGGCATCGAGCCGCTTCAAGGTGTCGTGCACCTCGGCCGGGTGCGGTGCGGCCAGGGCCAGCTCGGCCTCGTTCTTCAGCGATGCGAGCGGCGTGCGCAATTGGTGCGCCGCGTCGGCCAGAAAGGCCTGCTGCGCGAGCGAGCCCTGGCGCACCCGGCCGAACAAGCGGTTCACCGCATCGACCAGCGCATGCACTTCGCTGGGGGTGCCGGCCGCGTCGATCGCGCGCAGGTCATCGAGCGAGCGCGTGCCGACCTGCGCGCTCAACAACTCCAGCGGGCGCAAGGCCTTGCCAGTGGCCAGCACGATGGTGAGCAGGCTCGCCAGCGCGAACGCCATCACGCCGACGAGCGTGCCGATCAGTGCTTGCCGCCGCACTTGCTGGCGCTTGACCTGTGTCTCGCCGATGCGCACCTGGCATACCGCCTCGCCACACGCCACGCCGCGCGCGACCACGCGCACCGAGGCGCCGTCGATCTCGGTCTCGAAAAATATCGACGCGTCGGCGGCGAGCGTGAGGCGCGGTTCACGCAGCGGCGGGTCGCCGGCCACCTGCCGGCCGTCGGGAGCGAAGACGGCGTAGTAGATGCTGTCGGATTGATCGGTGCGCAACGCACGTTCGGCCTGCGGGTTCATGTCGAAGGCGACCGCATCGCCTTGCCAGCGCACGAAGCTCGCGACCGAGATCGCGGCGTTGCCCAGCGATTGGTCGAAAGCCTCGCGCGTGGGTTGCAGCACCAGTGCGTACTGCAGCGCGGCTGCCGCCGGCACGATCGCCAACATCGGCACCAGCATCCATAGCAGCAGCGTGCGTTTAAGGCTGTTGGCCATTCGGCGCGTCGGCCTCGAGCAGGTAGCCGAAGCCGCGCACGGTGCGTACCCGCACACCGGCCGGCTCGAGCTTGCCGCGCAAACGCGACACGTAGACCTCGACCGCGTTTTCGGAAAGGCTTTCGTCCCACCCGGCGATGCCTTGCAGGATCTGCTCTTTGCTCACCACCTTGCCGACGCGGGCGAGCAGGTACTCGAGCACGCTCCATTCGCGGGCCGATATTTCGACGGCCGCCTTGCCGATGAACACGCGCTTGGCGCCGAGGTCCATGCGCAGCTCACCCAGGCTCAAGACATCGCCGCTACGGGCCTGCGCGCGGCGGGTCAGCACCCGCGCGCGCGCCACCAGTTCGCTGATCGCAAACGGCTTGACGAGGTAGTCGTCAGCCCCGCCCTCGAGCCCGCGCACGCGGTCTTCAACGGCATCGCGTGCGGTCAACATCAGCACCGGCGTGGCATGGCCGCCGGCGCGCAGGCGGCGCAAAGTCTCGAAGCCATCGATGCCGGCCAGGCCGATGTCGAGCACGACCAGATCGTAGGGGTCTTGCGCGACCGAGACGGTCACCTGCTCGCCGCGGGTCGACCAATCGACCGCCCAGCCTTGCGCGTGAAAGGCCCGCATGGTGGTGTCGGCCAGGGCCGCGTCGTCTTCGACCAGCAGGATGCGCAAGTTCAACCTCCGAGTTCATCGAGTGGCGGCAGGATAAAGCGCGGCACGGCGCGCGCACAAGCAACGACCGCACGAAGCTGAGCCGAGGCTGACACCCGCTTGACAACCAGCTGACGGCCGGTCGCCAACGATGTGGCGCGGCGTCAGGCTCGCGACAGCAAGCGCTCAGGTGGCCGACAACTCGGCTCCCTAGAGTTCACCTCACGGCCTCGTCGGCCCGACCCCTCACCCAACTTCTCAAAGGAATCGACCGTGTTCAAAACCTCACACCTGATCGCCGCGCTCGGCCTGAGCGCACTCGCTGCCGCCGCGAATGCACAGACCGCTGCCGACATGACGCAGCGCGACATCAATCAAGAGTCCCGCATCCGCAACGGCCTGCAAGACGGCTCGCTGACGACCCGCGAAGCCGCGCTGCTCGAGAAGCGCGAAGGCGCTGCCGACCGCATGCAAGCCAACGCGCTCAAAGACGGCAAGCTGAGCGACGCCGAACGCGCGCGCATCACCCGCGCCGAGAACCGCAACAGCCGCGCCATCACAACTGCACGCGGCAACGGCGTCGACGGTAACCCGCTCTCGGCCTCGTCGCAGCGCATGCAAGCCGGCGTGCAGCGCGACATCAACCAGCAGCAGCGCATCGAGAACGGCATTCAAAGCGGCCAGCTGAGCAACAAGGAAGCGGGCCAGCTCGAGCGCGGCCAGGCCCGCACCAACAGACAAGAGTTTCGTGCCGGCCGCGACGGCCACGTGGGTGCCGGCGAGGCGCGCGCCGTCAACAACGCCGAAAACCGGCAAAGCGCGCGCATCCACAACAAGCGCCACAACGCAGTGACGCGCGGCTGAACCCCCGAACGCTGGAGACCGCCTTGAACACGACTGAGCACCACCCCGAAGACTTGCGGATCGCGACCCGCCCATCGAGCCCCTCGACCGTGTCCACGGCGTCGTCTGCCGGCCTTGCGGCGCTCGCCGCCGCGGTGCTCGCTGCATGCGGCGGCGGTGGGGACAGCACCGACGCGCCAGCGCCTGTTCCCGACCCGGCCCCAGCGTCGACACCGCTGTCGCGTGCGCAAGCTTCACGGGTGCTCGGCCAAGGCGCCTTCGGGGGCACGGCCGCCGAGATCGAGAACGTTCGCGCGCTCGGCCTGCTGGGCTGGATCGATCGGCAATACGCGCTGCCGCGCAGTCAGAGCCATGTCGACTGGATGCGTGTCAACGGCTACGAGGCTGCGCCGCCGAACCTCACCAACATCGATCGCGCCGGCGTCACGCGTTCGGTGTGGCGCAAGCTGTTCGCGAGCCTCGATATGCTGCGCCAGCGGGTCACGCTGGCGTTGAGCGAGATCTTCGTGATCTCGTTGATCCCTGTCGTGCTGCCCTACCGCGGCTTCGCTTCGGGCGCGTTTCTCGACGGCCTCGAAGCCAACGCTTTCGGCAACTACCGCGACCTGCTGGTCTTCGTCTCGAAGTCGCCTGCGATGGGGGCCTACCTAAGCTTTCTCAACAACGACAAAGGCAACCCGGCGACCGGCAGCCAGCCCGACGAAAACTATGCACGCGAGGTGATGCAGTTGTTCTCGATCGGCCTGCTCAAGCTCAACCTCGACGGCACACCCGCACTCGCCAATGGCGCGCCGCAGCCGACCTACGCACAGGCCGACGTGACCCAGCTCGCGCGGGTGTTCACCGGTTGGCGCCTTACCCCCGGCACGGCGGCCGGGCCTGCCGATCCGGTCATCAATCCGATGAGTTCTAACCCAGCGAAGCACGAAACCGGCAGCTCGACTTTTCTCGGGGTCACGGTGCCGACCGGCAACGACGGCGAAAGCAGCCTGCAACTCGCGATCAGTGCTTTCATGGGCCAGCCCAGTGTCGGCCCCTTCATCGGCCGGCAGTTGATTCAGCGGCTGGTCACGAGCAACCCGTCGGCGGCCTACGTGCAGCGCGTGGCGACCGCCTTCAACGGCGATGCGAATCGCGCCAAGGGCGACATGAAGGCGACGATCACGGCCGTCCTGACCGACCCCGAGGCCACGTCGGACGCGACGCTCAACGCGGCCGACCACGGCAAGCTGCGCGAACCGATGGTGAGATTCGTGCAGTGGGCGCGCACCTTCGGCCTCGACTCGGCCGACAACACCTGGGACATCGGCGATCTCTCGAGCTCGGTCTACGGCCTGGCACAAAGCCCGCTTCGCTCGCCTTCGGTGTTTAATTTTTTCAGGCCAGGCTACGTGCCTTCGGCGAGTGCGTTGGGCGACAAGGGCATCACCGCGCCCGAGTTCCAGATCACCAACGAGACCTCGGTTGCCGGCTACGTCAACTTCATGCAGAAGGTGATCGCCAACGGCATTGCCGGTATGCGGCCGAACTACGGGGCGCTGACGCTGCTCGTCACTGACCCGAACGCGCTGGTCGCCGAGCTCAACGTGCTGCTGGCCGCAGGGCAAATTTCGGTCACCACGCTGGCGACCATCGCCACGGCGATCGCCAGCATCGACGCCGGCACCGCCGCCGGCCAGGCCAATCGCATCAACGCCGCGCTGACGCTGACGATGGCCGCACCCGAATACCTGGTTCAGAAGTAAGGAGCACCCGACCATGTCATCCCATGCATCCCGCCGGGAGTTTCTCAAGCGCGCTGGCGCCCTCTCGATGACCGGCGTGGCCGGCCCGCTCGCGATGAACCTCGCGGCCATGAGCGAGGCGGCGGCGGCCAACGCGACCGGATACAAGGCACTCGTCTGCGTGTTTCTCTATGGCGGCAACGACTACGCCAACACGCTGGTCACCGCTGACCCGACCCACCACGCGCTCTACACCGCACAGCGGCCAGCCATCGCCACACCAATCGCGGCGCTCGCGCCGACGCTGCTCGCACCGACGACGGCCTTGGCCGATGGCCGGCAATACGCCCTGGCGCCGCAACTCGCTGGCCTGCTGCCCAGCTTCGACGCCGGCAAGATGGCGGTGATGCTCAACATCGGCACGCTGATCGAGCCGACGACCAAGACGCAATATGTGAACGGCACGGTGCGCGTGCCGGCCAAGCTCTTCTCGCACAACGACCAACAGTCGACTTATCAATCTGAAGGCCCGGAGGGTTCGACCACCGGTTGGGGCGGCCGCATCGGCGACCTCTATGCCACGGGCAACGGCCAATCGATCTTCACGTGCATCGGCATGTCGGGC
>JANLUW010000508.1:0-2946 GCA_031363645.1 Rhizobacter sp.
AGGGCGCGGCCGATCGCACACATCTGCTGTTCGCCGCCCGAGGTGTAGGCGGCTTGCGAAGTGCGGCGCGTCTTGAGCCGCGGAAAGTAGGTGTAGACCTTCTCCAGCGTCTGCGCCACCGCGGCTTTGCCGTCCTTGCGCGTGTAGGCGCCGGTCATCAGGTTGTCTTCGATCGTCAAGTGCGCGAAGCAATGCCGGCCCTCCATCACCTGGATCACGCCGCGGTTGACCATCTCGGCTGTGCTCAGCGCCTCGATGCGTTCGCCGCGCAACTCGATCGAGCCCTTCGTGACCGCGCCGCGCTCGCTTTGCAGCAGGTTGCTCACGGCCCGCAAGGTCGTCGTCTTGCCCGCGCCGTTGCCACCCATCAACGCGACGATGCGGCCTTCGGGTACCTGAAGCGAAACACCCTTGAGCACCAGGATGACGTGGTTGTAGATCACCTCGATCCCGTTGACGTTGAGCAAGATGTTCGCGGCACTCATGACATCAGCTTTGGCAGTCTTCGGGCGTGCGCCGCGTCAGCTTCTTCTCGGTCGCGTACTTGTCGGCTGCGGCCTTGACCATCGGCTTGATGATCTGCTCGTCGGCTTGCAGCCAGTCCGAGCTGAACGCCCACTTCGTGCCGTCCCAGGTGTGCACGCGCGCCCAGGTCGAGCCCATGTGGTCCTGGCACGAGGTCGAGAGTGGCCGCATCACGCCCGAGAAACCCAGCGAGTCGAGCTTCTTCTGGTCGAGCGCGAGGTTCTCCAGGCCCCAGCGCACCTGTTCGCCGGTCATGACCTTGCCCTTACCGAAGCGCTCTTGCGCGCGCCGCACGGCCTCGATGCCGAGCATCTGGATGATCAGGCCACGGGTGTAGAGAACCGTGCCCACTTCATCCTTCGGTCCGGTGCCCTGGCCTTTTTCGTGCACGTACTTCAGGATGTCCTGGATCACCTTCGGGCTCTGGCCCGAAGTGTTCAGGTTCAGCGCGTTGTAGCCCTTCGCGCCTTCACCGACGTCTTTCACGTCGGGCTCCGCGCCGGCCCACCACACGCCGTACATCTTGTCGCGCGGGTAGCCGGTGGCTTGCGCTTCTTTCAGCGCGGTCGAGTTCATCACACCCCAGCCCCACAGCAGCACGTAGTCGGGCTTTTGCTGGCGCACTTGCAACCAGGCAGACTTCTGCTCGACACCCGGCGCCGTCACCGGGATCTTCACGAGCTCGAAACCGTGCATCTTCGAGCGCTCCTCCAGCATCGGCATCGGCTCCTTGCCGAACGGCGAGTCGTGATACACGAGCACGATCTTCTTGCCCTTCAACTTGTCTAGCCCACCCTCTTTCTGGCCGATGCGTTGGATCAGCATGTCGGCCGCGGTCCAGTAGCTGCCCATCAGCGGAAAGTTCCACTTGAAGACGTTGCCGTCCTGCGAGGCCGAGAGGCCGTAGCCGAGGGTGATCAGCGGAATCTTGTCGACCGCGACCTTGTCGGTCAGCGCGAAGGTGATGCCTGTGGCCTGCGGGTCGATCAAGGTCACGCCCGGCCGGCCCTTCAAACGCTCGTAGCACTCGACGCCCTTGTCGGTGGCGTAGCCCGTCTCGCACTCCTCGAAGGTCACCTTCACGCCGTTGATGCCGCCGTCGCGGGCGTTGATCATCTTGATGTAGTCCTGCTTGCCGTTTGCCCACGGCGTGCCGTTTGGCGCGTACGGCCCGGTGCGGTAGGCCAGCAGTGGAAAGAACTGTTCCTTGGCTTGCGCGTAGGCGCTCGGGGCGCTGACGAGCGCGCCCAGACCGGCCGCGATGACGGTTGCGGCGAGCGTGAGGGACTTGAATTTCATGTCGGTCTCCAATGTCGATCGGACGGTTGAACGAGGCTTTGGTTCGCTCTGCGGCGAATTGCAATTCAGTGAGGAAACGGCCAGAGCCGCAGCTTTTCTTTCGCGGTCGACCACAGCCGCGCAATGCCGTGCGGCTCGACGATCAGGAAAAAAATGATCAGCGCACCGAACACCATGAAGGTCAGGTGCGAGGCGGTGGCGGTGTCGATCGGTATGCCGAACCAGTACGGCAGCTTGTCGAGAAAGATCGGCAGCACGACGATGAATGCAGCGCCGAAAAAGCTGCCCATGATCGAGCCGAGCCCACCGATGATCACCATGAACAGCAACTGGAACGAACGGTCGATGTTGAACGCCGCCGGCTCCCAAGAGCCCAGGTAAATGAAGCCCCACAAGCCGCCCGCCACGCCGACGATGAAGCTGCTGACCGCGAACGCGGTGAGCTTGGCGTAGACCGGGCGGATGCCGATGACGGCGGCGGCCACGTCCATGTCGCGGATCGCCATCCACTCGCGGCCGATCGCGCCACGCACCAGGTTCTTCGCGAGCAGCGCGAACACCACCAAAAACGCCAGGCACAGCAGGTATTTCTGCACCGGTGACTCGATCGGCACACCGAACACGTTGAGGCCGGCAACGCTGACCGAGCCCGACGAGGAATTGTTCGTGAACCACTGGATCCGCAGGAAGGCCCAGTCGGTGAAGAACTGCGCTGCGAGCGTCGCGACCGCCAGGTACAGCCCCTTGATGCGCAGCGACGGAATGCCGAACAGCACGCCCACCGCCGTGCTGCACACCCCGCCGAGCAGCAGCGCCACGATCAGCGGCATGCCCGGAATGCGCGCCTGGAAGTTGTAAGCCGCATACGCCCCGATCGCCATGAACGCGCCGGTACCGAGCGAGATCTGGCCGCAATAGCCGACGAGGATGTTGAGGCCCAGCGCGGCCAGCGACAAGATCAGGAACGGGATGAAGATCGCCCGCATCAGGTACTCGCTCGACAGCAGCGGCACCACGACGAACGCGAGCGCGAGCAGCAACAGAACAGCGATCCGGTCCTGCAGGATCGGAAAGATCTGTTGGTCAGCGCGGTAGCTGGATTTGAACTGGCCGTTTTCTCTG
>JANLUW010000524.1:0-6117 GCA_031363645.1 Rhizobacter sp.
TGGTACGAGACGAAGCTGAACGGGCCGGTGCCGATCGGCTCGCGGTCGGGTACGTCGGGCGTGCCGGCGGCCTTCATCTTGTCGAAATATTCGACCGACAGGATTGAGGCGAAGTCCATCGCCATGTTCGCCATGAACGGCGCCTCGGGCTTCTTCAGCACGAACTTGACCGTCATCGCATCGACCTTCTCGACACGGTCGACGATGTTCTTCATGTCCATGTCGTCGAAGTACGCGTAGGTCGTGCCCGGCGTGGTCTTTGCGATGCTCGGGTCGGCCATGCGGTTGTACGAGAACAGCACGTCGTCGGCATTGAAATCGCGCGACGGCGTGAACTTGGCCGAGCTGTGGAATTTCACGCCCTTGCGCAGCTTGAAGGTGTAGCTCAAGCCATCGGCCGCGGCGACCCAGCTTTCGGCCAGGCCGGGCACGATGTTGGTCGTGCCTGTGTCGAACTCGACGAGGCGGTTGAACATCGGCACCGAGACGGCATCGAACGTGGTGCCCGTCGTGTAGTACTGCGGGTTGAAGCCTTCGGGGCTGCCCTCGGAGCAGTACACCAGGGTCTTGGCCGCGAAGGCCGCTCCGGCGCAACTGAGCAGCGCACCGGCTGCGATCGTGGAGAGGGTCAGGCCGCGAAAGTTCATGGAGGGTTTCCAGATGTTTTGACAAGGCGCTCGTCGTGAGAGCACTTGAATGATAGGTGAGGCGATAGTGGAGCCGATGGGTCCGCGATGAAGCCATTGCAGCGCGGCCAGCCACGCCGGCTCGGTCGCGACGAATGCCAATGTCGACAGAACCGTCGCGGCGGTCGTCTCGGATTCGAGCGTGCGGTAGCGCTGCGCGAAGACGAGTGCGTTGCTGCCGATCGGCAGTGCCGCCAGCATCACGATCACAGCCAGCGGCAGGCCGGTGAGAGCAAAGCCCCAATGCGCGACCACCAGCACGACCGTCGGCATCACGATCAGCTTGAGGACCGACAACACCACCGCCGCTTTCGCCGCGCCCTGCACGCCGGCGTACGCGAGCGACAGGCCGATCAGCACCGGGCAGCGGCAAGCCGAGCGCATTCCACGCGAGGCCGATCAGCACCGGCAGCACCACCGGGTGGACGATGGTGTTGCGCACGGTCGATAGCAGCGTGCGCGTCAGGTGCGACGCACCGGTGCCGGATGCGCGGCGCGCGCGTGCGAGGTCGAGTTCGGCCATGGCGGTCGCGAGTGTCAGCAAGACCAGCGCGTGCAGGCTGACGATCGCGAGGTGGATCTGCAGCCCGACTTCACCGAACAATGCCGCCGCCATCGGGATGCCGACTTGCACCGTGTTGCCGAAGGACGCCGAGATCGCGCGCACCGCCGGCGCTGTGGGTGGCAGTAAACCCCTGCGCTCGATGCGCTTGACCGCGAGTTACACGCCGATTTGCATCAGCAGCATTGGCACGAACACCGCGATCAGCGTGTCCCACGGCATGGGATCGATGTCGATCCGCGCGGTGGTGCGAAACAGCAGCGCCGGCACGAAGACGCAATAGGCCGCGTTCGCGAGGACGCGCGCCGGGTCCGCGTCTGCGCTTCTCGGGCCCAGCCAACGCAGTTTGCCAACGCCCCAGCCCATCGAGACGACGCCGAAGAACGCAATCAGTTTGTAGAACACGACGGACGACCTGCGGCCGAGTATCGGCGACCGCCTTCGTCTCTCGTTTCGTTCTCGGCGCGCGCGCTGCTTGTTTTGGTGAGTCGTGGCGGCCCTTGCGGCCTGCGGGTCACGTGCGAGGCGCCGGACGCGCGCCGCGGTCTGCGACATCGGCGGCGTTCTTCGTTGTGTAAGCCGTATACCACTCGACGAAACGCCGCATGCCGTCTTCGATCGAAGTGGCGGGCCGAAGGCGGGTCCATGCCTCCAGGCGCGCGGTCGCCGCATGCGTCGCGACGACATCGCCGGGCTGCATCGGCAGCAAGGTCTTGACTGCCGAACGGCCGAGCGCCGCTTCGATTGCCGCGATGAAACGCGAGAGCTCGATCGGCTCGCTGTTGCCGATGTTGAAAATTCGGTACGGCGCCCACGACGCGCCGGCGTCCGGCGCGCCGGTGTCGAAGCCGGGGTCGGGAGCCGGTGGGCGGTCCAGGCTGGCCACCAGGCTCGCGACGATGTCGTCGATGCAGGTGAAGTCACGCTGCATCTTGCCCTCGTTGAACACCTTGATCGGCCGTCCGTTGGCGATCGCATCGGTGAACAGCCAGGGCGCCATGTCCGGGCGGCCCCAGGGGCCATACACCGTGAAGAAGCGCAAGCCCGTGGTCGGCAGGTTGTACAAGTGGCTGTACGCATGTGCCATCAGTTCGTTCGATTTTTTGGTAGCCGCGTACAGGCTCACCGGGTGAGCCACCGGGTCGGCCTCGTCGAACGGCAGCGTCGTACTGCCGCCATACACGCTCGAACTGCTGGCATACACGAGGTGGCCGACCGCCTGTTGCCTGCAGCCCTCGAGCATGTTGAGAAAACCGACCAGATTCGATTGCGCATATGCGTGCGGGTGCGAGATCGAGTAGCGCACGCCCGCTTGCGCTGCGAGGTGCACGACGCGCTCGAACCGCTCGCGCTCGAACAGCGCCGCGAGCGTTACCTGCTCGGCGATGTCTTGCATGATGAACCGAAAGCGCGCGAACTTTGCGAGTTGCAGCAAGCGGTCGCGCTTGAGTTGCGGGTCGTAGTAGTCGTTCAGGTTGTCGATGCCGACCACCTCGTCACCGCGCGCCAGCAATTGCTGCGCGGTGTGCATGCCGATGAAGCCGGCAACGCCGGTGACGAGGATTTTCATGACGCGAGGCGTGGCATCACGTGCGCCCGATCGGCTGGTATTCGAGCCCGGCTTCGCGCACCCGCTTCGGCTCGTACAGGTTGCGGCCGTCGATCACCAGCGGGTGTTTGAGCAACGCCTTGATGCGCGTGAAATCGGGGCTGCGAAACTCTTTCCACTCGGTGACGACGAGCAGCGCATCGGCACCATCGAGCGCATCCATCGGAGACTCCGCGTAACTCAGGCCCGGGCGGTCAGCGAACACGCGGCGGGCCTCGGGCATCGCCACAGGGTCGTACGCCGTGATCTGCGCGCCGCGCCCCAGCAGTTCATCGATCACCACGCGGCTCGGTGCTTCGCGCATGTCGTCGGTATTCGGCTTGAACGCCAATCCCCACAGCGCGAAGCGCAGGCCGGCAAGGTCTTCGCCGAAGCGCGCCGTCACGCGCTTGACCACCACCAGCTTTTGCGCATCGTTCGCCGCCTCGACCGCCGACAACACCCGCAGCGGCTGATCGAACTGCGACGCGGTACTGATCAGCGCCTTCACGTCTTTCGGAAAGCACGAGCCGCCGTAGCCGCAACCGGCGTACAAGAAGCCGAAGCCGATGCGCGGGTCGCTGCCGATGCCCTGGCGCACGAGTTCGATGTCGGCGCCGAGTTTCTCGGCCAGCAGCGACAACTCGTTCATGAAACTGATGCGGGTGGCGAGCATCGCGTTGGCGGCGTACTTGGTCAGCTCGGCGCTGCGCACGTCCATCACCACCAGCTTGTCGTGGTTGCGCTGGAACGGCGCATAGAGCGTTCGCATCAGGTAGATCGCGCTCTCGTCGTCGGCGCCGATGACGATGCGGTCGGGCTTCATGAAGTCTTCGACCGCGGCGCCTTCTTTCAGGAACTCGGGGTTCGAGACCACGGCGTATTCGATCGCCACATCGCGCTTGGCCAATTCCTCGGCAATGGCGGCATTGACCTTGTCGGCCGTGCCGACCGGCACCGTGCTCTTGTCGACGATGACCTTGTGGTCGGTCATCAGCCGGCCGATGTTGCGCGCGGCGGCGAGCACGTACTGCAAGTCGGCCGAACCGTCTTCATCGGGTGGTGTGCCGACCGCGATGAACTGCAGCGTACCGTGCGCGACGGCGCGCGCGATGTCGGTCGTGAAGTGCAGGCGCCCAGCCTTCACGTTGCGAGCCACCATCGCTTCGAGCCCGGGCTCGTGGATCGGTATGGCGCCTGATTCGAGCGTGCGAATCTTGCTGGCGTCCACATCCATGCACACGACATCGTTGCCCATCTCGGCCAGGCAAGCGCCTGAGACGAGGCCGACATAGCCGGTGCCTACAACGGTGACTTTCATGTAGTTCCTTCGTTACTTTGTTTTGTCACGCGAGGCCGGCGCCGTTCGCATCCTTGACGGAAAGCGATGGCTCGATGCCGTTGAGCGGCCATTCGATGCCAATCTCTGGGTCATTCCAGCGAATGCAGCCTTCCGACTGCGGCGCGTAGTACTGCGTGGCCTTGTACAAAAAATCGGCCGAGTCGCTGGTCACCAAAAAGCCGTGCGCCATCCCCGGGGGCAGCCACAACTGGCGGTGGTTGCTGCCGCTGAGTTCGACGCCGACCCATTTGCCGAAGGTCGCGCTGCCGGGGCGGATGTCGACCGCCACGTCGAACACCGAGCCTTGCGTCGCGCGCACCAGCTTGCCTTGCGCATGCTCGCCTTGCTGAAAGTGCAGCCCGCGCAACACGCCTTTGACCGAGCGGGAATGGTTGTCTTGAACGAAAGTGACGCTGCGCCCCACGGCGTCGTCGAACGCCTTCTGGTTGAAGCTCTCCATGAAAAAACCGCGGTCGTCGCCGAACACCTTCGGCTCCAGGACCAGCACGCCATCGATGGCGGTTCGGGTGATGTTCATCGCATGTGTTCCCAAGTGGAGAGCTGCATTCGCCGAGCGGGCGCGCGGCATACCTGCAATATAGAAGACGCAGCCGCTCAGCGGCCAGCGGCGCCGTGCACTGGCTTGAGGCGAGGGCGGCACAATGGGATTCGACCAGGAGTCCCCATGCAGCACGCACGCGTCGTCACCACCCAACCGATCGCCGGCCAGCGCCCCGGCACCTCTGGCTTGCGCAAGAAGGTCACGGTGTTCCAGCAGTCGGCGTACCTCGAGAACTTCGTGCAATCGATCTTCGATTCGCTCGAAGGCTTTGCCGGCCAGACGCTGGTGCTCGGCGGTGACGGCCGCTACTTCAACGACGCCGCGATCCAGGTCATCCTTCGCATGGCGGCGGCCAACGGCTTCGGCAAGGTGCTGGTCGGCCAACACGGCATCTTGTCGACGCCGGCGCTGAGTTGCATCGTTCGCAAGCACCACACCTTCGGCGGCATCATCCTGTCGGCCAGCCACAACCCGGGCGGCCCCGAAGGCGATTTCGGCATCAAGTACAACACCGGCAACGGCGGCCCCGCGCCCGAGAAAATCACCGAGGCGATCTTCGACGCCACGCAAAGAATCACGCGCTACTTGACGGTCGATGCACCCGATGTCGACCTCGCCGCACTCGGTGCAAGCACGGTCGGTGGCATGGTGGTCGAGGTGATCGATTCGGTCGCCGACCACGCCGACCTGCTCGCCACGCTATTCGACTTCGAGCGCATTGGCGCGCTGCTGCGCTCTGGCCGATTCCGCATGTGTTTCGATGCGATGCACGCGGTCACTGGCCCGTACGCGCACGAGATTTTTATCAAGCGCCTCGGCGCACCGGCCGCGAGCGTGATGAACGGTGTACCGCTGCCCGATTTCGGCGGTGGCCACCCGGACCCGAACCCGACGTATGCCGACGACTTGATTGCAATCATGTTCGCCGAAGGCAAAGAGGCAGCGCCCGACTTCGGCGAAGGCAGAGAGGCAGCGCCCGACTTCGGCGCTGCGAGCGACGGCGACGGCGACCGCAACATGATCGTCGGCCGCCGCTTCGTCGTGACCCCCAGCGACAGCCTCGCCGTGCTCGCCGCGAACGCGACGCTGGTGCCCGGTTACGCGAAGGGCCTCAAAGGCGTCGCACGATCGATGCCCACGAGCGCGGCGGTCGATCGGGTCGCAGAAAAACTCGGCATCGCGTGCTTCGAAACGCCGACCGGCTGGAAGTTCTTCGGCAACCTGCTCGATGCCGGTCGCGTCACCTTGTGCGGCGAGGAAAGTGCGGGCACCGGCAGCGACCATGTGCGCGAGAAAGACGGCGTCTGGGCGGTGCTGTTCTGGCTCAACATCCTGGCGGTGCGCGGTGAATCGGTCGAGGTCATCGTGCGCGACCAC
>JANLUW010000528.1:0-5166 GCA_031363645.1 Rhizobacter sp.
TGATGAACGGCAGCGGCACGCCGACCACCGGGAGGATGCCGCTGACCATGCCCATGTTGACGAACGCGTAGGTGAACCAGGAAAGCGTGATCGCGCCGGCGAGCAGCCGCGTGAATGCGGTCGGTGCGTCGGCCGCGATCATCAGGCCGCGAAAGATCAGAAACACGAAGCCGAGCACCAGCCCGACGCAGCCGATCAAGCCGAACTCTTCGGAGTAGGCCGCGAAGATGAAGTCGGTCGTGCGTTCGGGGATGAACTCGAGGTGCGTCTGCGTGCCCTTCATGAAGCCCTTGCCGTCGACCCCGCCGGAGCCGATCGCGATCATTCCCTGGATGATGTGGAAGCCTTTGCCGAGCGGGTCGGTGGTCGGGTCGAGCAGGGTGCAGATGCGGTTCTTTTGGTAATCCTTGAGCAGCGGCTGCCAGCTCACCTCGGGCTGGCAGATGTGGTCTTCCGAAACGACCACCGCGGTGATGCCGATTGCGCCGACCACGAGTACCGGGATGATCAGTTTCCAGCTCAACCCGGCGAAAAAAATCACGTAGAGCCCGGCCGAGAGCACCAGGATCGCCGTGCCCAGATCGGGTTGCTTGACGATCAGTGCCACCGGTACCAGCAGGAACAGCAGCGCGACGATGAAGTCGGGAACGCGCAGCTGCCCTTCGCGGCGCTGAAACCACCACGCCAGCATCAGCGGCATCGCGATCTTGAGGATCTCGCTCGGCTGGATCACCACGCCGACGTTGAGCCAGCGCGTTGCGCCCTTCTTCGTGATGCCCATCACCGCCACCGCGATCAGCAGCGCCACACCCACCGCATACAGCGGCACCGCGAACTTCAGCAGCGTTTGCGGCGAAACCTGCGCGACGACGAAGACCACGCCGAGGGCCAGCAGCATGTTGCGGCCATGGTCGACGAAGCGCGTGCCGGCATCGAAGCCGGCCGAGTACATCGTGACCAGCCCTGCGGCGCCGAGCAGCAGCATCGCGATCAGGAGCGGCAGGTCGAAGCCGCTGAAGACCGGCTTGATGCGCTGCCATGGCGAAGGCCGGTCGAACACGGCACTCATTGTTTTTTGATCGCGACACGTTGAGTGATCGCAGCGGGCGCAGCTGCAACCGCTGCTGATGCCGCAGGAGCCGCCGCGGGCGGCGTCAACAGCGCAGCGGCCGCGCCGTCGATCGTCGTGCCCGGCAGCGGCACCGAAGCCGCAGGGCGTTGCACGCCGGTCGGTGCGGTCGACTGGCCGAGCTGCGTCGCTGCGATGTCGGCCTCACTCGGGTACACGCCGGTCAGCATGTAGTCGATCGCGCGGCGCGCGATCGGGGCCGCGGCGCCAGCGCCGAAACCTGCGTTCTCGACCACCAGCGCGATCGCGATTTGCGGCGAGTCGACCGGCGCGAACGCTGTGAACAGCGCGTTGTCGCGGTGGCGCTCATCGAGCAGGTGGGCGTTGTACTTTTCGCCCTGCTTGATGCCGATGACCTGCGCGGTGCCGGTCTTGCCGCCGGCCTTGTAAGGCGCGTTCAGGAACGCGGCGCGGCCCGTGCCTTCTTGCGTCACACCGTACATCGCGCGGCGGATGAACTCGACGTGCTCGGGCTTCCAGGCCATCGGCGGCAACGCCTCGCCGATGCTGCGCCGCTGCTCGCGCGTCTCGAAGTTCTCGACCACCTTGACCAGGTGCGGCTTGAAGCGCTGGCCACCCGACGCGACCGTGGCGGTCGCCTGCGCCATCTGCAACATGGTGAAGGTGTTCTGGCCTTGCCCGATGCCGAGCGAGATCGTCTCGCCGGCATACCACTTCTGCATCTCTTTTTTCTTGTAAGCGTTGCGCTTCCATTCGGTCGAAGGCAGCACGCCGCGCAACTCGCCCTGCATGTCGATGCCGGTGAGTTGGCCCAGGCCGAGCGGCGCCATGAAGTCGTGAATCGCGTCGACGCCGAGGTCGTTCGCGAGCATGTAGTAGTAGGTGTCGCACGACGCGACGATCGACTTGTACATGTCGACCGAACCGTGCCCGCCTTCCTTGTCGTCGCGAAACGTGTGGTTGCCGAAGTTGTAGTAGCCCGGGTCGCTGATCGCTTGCTGCGGCGTGCGTTTGCCGAGCGTCAACGCGGCCAGCGCCATGAAGGGTTTGTAGGTCGAGCCGGGTGAATAGGTGCCGCGCAGCGCTCGGTTCAGAAGCGGTTTGTCGAGCGATTCGTTCAGCGCCTTCCAGCTATCCTGGTCGATGCCGTCGACGAACAAGTTGGGGTCGAAGTTGGGCTTGCTGACGAAGGCCAGCACCTCGCCGTTGCGCGGGTCGATCGCGACGAACGCGCCGCGCCGCTCGCCGAACAACTCTTCGACGAGCGCCTGCAGCCGAATGTCGATCGACATGACCAGCGCGTTGCCGGGCGTGGCGGGCTTGCTGTCGAGGCGGCGCACCGGGTGGCCGCTGGCGCTGGTTTCCATTTCCTCGAAGCCGGTCGTGCCATGCAGTTCGGCCTCGTAGCTTTGCTCGACACCGAGCTTCCCGATGTACTGCGTGCCGCGATAGTTGGCGCCGTCTTCGGAGTCGTCTATTCTGTCTTTCTCGGCCTCGTTGATGCGGCCGATGTAGCCGATCAAGTGGCTACCGACGGCGCCGAGCGGGTAGTTGCGAAACAGCCGCGCCTTGATGTCGACACCGGTGAACATGAAACGCTGAGCGGTGAAGCGCGCGACCTCGTCGTCGGCGAGCTTGGTGCGGATCGGCAGCGACTCGAAGCTCTTGTTCTCTTCCAACAGCCGCTTGAAGCGCTTGCGGTCGCGCGGCTCGATGCTGACGATCGTGGCAAGCCGGTCGATCGTGGCCTCGAGGTCGACGATCTTCGACGGCGTCAGCTCCAGCGTGTAGGCCGAATAGTTGTTGGCCAGCACGATGCCGTTGCGGTCGAGGATCAACCCGCGGTTCGGCACGATCGGCACGACCGTGATGCGGTTGTTTTCGGCCTGCGTCGAAAGTTCTTCGTGCTTGTAAACCTGCAGGTAGACGAGCCGCGCGGTCAAGAGGCCGAACGCGAACAGCACGAATGCCGCGGCTGCAGCCAGGCGCATTCGAAAGCGTCCGACTTCCTGCTCGACATTTTTGAGTTCAGTCATGGCGTCTCACCCCAGCGTGGCCGGCCAAGCGCCGGGCCACCCCAAGCCGGCCGGCGTCCCCTCGGGGGACCAGCTGCGGTACTCCGCGGACGAGGGGCCCGTTCATAGTGGACGATTTTCGTCCCGATCGGGGGCGCGGCGCTGCGGTGCCAACAGCAGCCACGTGGCGATCGGCCAGAGCAGCGCTTCGAACACCGGTGCCAGCAGCACCTGCCAGCCGGGGAACATGCCGCCCGCGATCATCCGCACGGCCAGCGAAACCGCGTGCGCGGCGAAGAACACCGGCAGGATTTGCACGGCCTGCGACGGCACCGTGAACCACAGCAGCCGGCGGTGGATCGTGATCGCGAAAAAGCTCAACAGCGTGTAAGCGAGCGCGTGCTGGCCAAGCACCGCGCCGTCGTGCACGTCCATCAGCAAGCCGAAGACGAACGCGAGGCCGACACCGACACGGCGTGACTGGTGAACGTTCCAGAACACCAGCACGAGTGCCACGAAATCCGGCAGCATCGGCACGCGACCGAGCGGCACGATGTTGAGCGCAAACGCGATCAGCAGCGTGAACGCGACGAACAGCGGGTTGACCGGGAGCAGCAGTTGGTGATTTGCAGGCGGCATGATCATGGCGCCGCCCCCGGGCGAGACGCAGCGCGCGAGCCCTTCTTCGCCGCGCCGGCCTTGGGCTCGGGCGGCGGCGCCACATCGGGACGCGCCGGCATCTGCAGGCCGACCGGCTCGATCACCATCACGTGGCGCACACCGTCGGTCTTCGCGTTCGGCGTCAACACGATGCGCGCGAAGCCGGAGTCGAGTTTGCGGTCGACGCTCGTGACCCGGGCCACGGGCAAGCCCGGCGGGTAGATGCCGTCGACGCCCGACGTGGTGAGAGCGTCACCCGGCTGCACATCGGCGTTGCCGGCCATGAAGCGCATCTCCATGCCGGCGCCGATCGCACCGGCACTGCCGAACGCCGCGCTGCGTGCCTGCGTGCGGGTGTTGAGCACCGGAATCGCCGCATCCTTGTCGGTCAGCAGCGTGACCTCGCTCGACAGCGGGTAGACACGCGTGACTTGCCCGAGCACGCCGGTCTCGTTGATCACCGGCGACGCGACGACGACACCGTTGGTTGCGCCGCGGTCGATGATGACCTTGCGCGAGTACGGGTCGGAGGCCTCGTACAGCACTTGCGCCGCCTGCGACTTCACGCTGATGCTCGGTCGCAGCTCGAGCAGGCCACGCAGGTGCGCGTTCTCCGCCACCAGTTGCTCGACGCGCAACGAGCGTTCGGACTGCAGCGCGAGCGCGCGCCGCATCGCCTCCTCGTTCACGAGCGCACTTTGCAGGCCCATCAGGTAGCCACTGCTGCCTTGGACCGCCTGCACCGGCACGAGCAGCACCTGCTGCGGGTAGTAGAGCGCGGTCGCGAGCACGGCGCGCAGCTGGCGCGTCACGGCGAAACGGTTGTCGGCGACCATCAGGAACAGGGCGAGCGCCGAACACAGGATCAGCTTCGTGAGTGCCGATGGCCCCTGGCGAAAGAAGGGCGGCGGCGTCCGGTCGATCGTCCCGATGGCCATGGGGCTACTGCGCGGCCTCGCTACGCCCCAGCGGGCGAAGCGCGTGGAGAAGAGAGCCGTCCACTCACTCCGACGTGAAGATGCTGCCCAAGCGCTCCATGCGCTCGAGCGCCATGCCGCAACCGCGCACCACGCAGGTCAGCGGGTCTTCGGCGACGAGCACCGGCAGGCCGGTTTCTTCCGACAGCAGGCGATCGAGGTCGCGCAGCAGCGCGCCGCCGCCGGTCAACATCATGCCGCGCTCGGCGATGTCGGCACCGAGTTCGGGCGGCGTTTGTTCGAGCGCGTTTTTCACGGCCGAAACCATCTGGTTGAGCGGGTCGGTGAGCGCCTCGAGGATCTCATTGCTGCTGATCGTGAAGCTGCGCGGCACGCCTTCGCTGAGGTTGCGGCCCTTGACTTCCATCTCTTTGACTTCGGAGCCGGGAAACGCGCTGCCGATGTTCTTCTTGATCATCTCGGC
>JANLUW010000531.1:0-40554 GCA_031363645.1 Rhizobacter sp.
GCCTTTTTTGACCTTGATGCCCTGCACCTTGGCCTGGTCTTCGGTCAAACCGACCCATGCCACTTCGGGGTCGGTGTAGGCCACGTTTGGAATGACACGGGCGTTGAAGGCGGCGCTGGCCAGGGCTTTGTTGTCTTGCAGCTCGCCTGCGATGACTTCAGCCGCCACATGGGCCTCATGCACGGCCTTGTGCGCCAGCATCGGCTGGCCAACGATGTCGCCAATCGCGAAGATGTGCGGCACGTTGGTCCGCATCTGGATGTCGACCGGGATGAAGCCGCGGTCGGTGACGGTCACGCCGGCCTTCTCGGCACCGATGCGCTTGCCGTTGGGCACGCGGCCGACGGCTTGCAGCACCATGTCGTAGAGCTGTTCCTTGACCGCCGCCGGTGAGCCGTCCGCGTTCTCGAACTTGACGAGGATGCCGTCTTTAGTGGCTTCGGCGCCGACGGTTTTGGTCTTCAACATGATGTTGTCGAAGCGCGGCGCGTTCATCTTTTGCCACACTTTGACGAGGTCGCGGTCGGCGCCCTGCATCAGGCCGTCGAGCATTTCGACCACATCGAGCCGCGCACCGAGCGTCGAGTACACCGTGCCCATTTCGAGCCCGATGATGCCGCCGCCGACGATCAACATCCGCTTCGGGCTCTGGCGCAATTCGAGCGCACCGGTCGAGGTGACGACGCGCGGGTCGTCTTTCGGCAAAAAGGGCAGCTTCACCGCCTCGGAGCCGGCCGCGATGATGGCTTGCTTAAACTCGACGGTCTGCTTGCCGCCCTTCTCGAGCGCAACGCCGATGTGGAACGGATCGAGGAACGCAGCCGTGCCCTGCAGCACCGTGATCTTGCGCATCTTCGCCATCGCAGCCAACCCACCGGTCAGCTTGCCGACGACTTTTTCCTTGTGCGTCTTGAGCTTCGCGAGGTCGATTTGCGGCGGCGCGAAGGTGATGCCGTAGCTGTCGAAGTGCTTGACCTCGTCCATCACCGCGGCCACGTGCAGCAGCGCTTTCGACGGGATGCAGCCGACGTTGAGGCAGACGCCGCCGAGGGTGGCGAAGCGCTCGATCAGCACGACCTTCATGCCGAGGTCGGCGGCTCGGAACGCGGCGGAGTAGCCGCCCGGGCCGGCGCCGACGACGACGAGGTCGGCTTCGATATCGACCGAACTTTCGAACTGCGCCGCCTGCGGCGTCGCAACACTCCCTCCGCCGCTGGGAGAGGGTTGGAGTGGGGGTGCGACCGCCGCCACGCCCTCCACCTCCATCGACAAAATCACCGCCCCCTCATTCACCACATCCCCCACCTTCACCGACACCCCCTTCACCACCCCTGCATGCGACGACGGTATCTCCATCGAGGCTTTGTCGCTCTCCACCGTCAATAGCGACTGCTCGACCTTCACGGTGTCGCCGGGCTTCACGAGCACCTCGATCACCGCCACGTCCTTGAAGTCGCCGATGTCCGGCACCTTGATGTCGATCGTGGTCATATCAAATCTCCTGCAGGGCCGCCCCAAAGGGGATTTGCGCCCCCTCGGGGGGCAGCGAACGAAGTGAGCTTGGGGGTGTCATTTCAGCCTCCCGCTTTCAGTTTGAGGGTGTGGACATGAAACGGTGCGCTCGAGTTCTTGTCGAATTCGCAACCCGCGCGCACGCCGATCTCGGCAACTTCGCGCGCGGTCTTGGC
The DNA here is from genome assembly GCA_031363645.1 of Rhizobacter sp. GTDB lineage: Bacteria > Pseudomonadota > Gammaproteobacteria > Burkholderiales > Burkholderiaceae_C > LMDS01. The sequence continues at coordinate 1,689 of JANLUW010000531.1, forward strand.
CTTGTCGTAGGCCGCGAACATCGCGCCGAGCGCGAACGCGCGGCCGGTGCCGATGCCCCAGAAGCGATCGAACTCGAACACCTCGCGGTACGAGTACACGCCGAAGATGCCGCTGTGGTTCACGACCAGCGCGGTGAACTGCGAGCTCTCGTACGGGTCGCTGTCTTCTTCCTTGGTGTTCAGGAAAAAGTTTTCCTTCAGCTTCGGGTGCAGCTTGAGAAACGTCTCGAACACCTCGTCGCGCGAGTGCAGCCTCAACTCGTCGGGCGGCAGCGCGGCAAGCGCGCGCCGCACCACCGGAAAGTGAGCGGTCGTACCGGCCATGCCGATCCACGAGTCGCCGGCCTTGAACATCTTCAGGTTCGCCTCGTAGCCATGGCCGAGGCGCGTGTCACCGAAAGTGACCAGCGTGTCGGCGGCGATGGCGACGGTGTTGCCCTTGCGGGCCACCACAATCGTCGTCATCAGAGCAACACGCGGCGGAAGTCGGCGAGCACCTGCCCCAGGTACGCGTTGAAGCGCGCAGCGAGCGCGCCGTCGATCACGCGATGGTCGTACGACAGCGACAGCGGCAACATCAGCCGCGGCGCGAACTGTTGGCCGTCCCACACCGGTTTCATCGCGCTCTTCGACAGCCCGAGGATCGCTACTTCGGGCGCGTTGATGATCGGCGTGAAATGCGTGCCGCCGATGCCGCCGAGCGAGCTGATCGAGAAGCAGCCGCCGGTCATGTCGGCCGGGCCCATCTTGCCGTCGCGGGCCTTCTTGGCGAGCTCGCCCATCTCGGTGCTGATCTGCAGGATGCCCTTCTTGTCGGCATCCCGCAGCACCGGCACGACCAGGCCGTTCGGCGTGTCGGCCGCGAAGCCGATGTGAAAATACTGCTTGTACACGAGTTGGTCGCCGTCCAAGCTGCTGTTGAACTCGGGGAATTTTTTGAGGCCGGCAACCACCGCCTTGATCACGAAGGCAAGCATCGTGACCTTGACACCGGACTTCTCGTTTTCCTTGTTCGTGGAAACGCGAAACGCTTCGAGCTCGGTGATATCGGCATCGTCGTTGTTCGTGACGTGCGGGATCAGCACCCAGTTGCGATGCAGGTTCGCGCCGCTGAGCTTCTTGATGCGTGACAGGTCTTTTCGTTCGACCGTGCCGAACTTCGTGAAGTCGACCTTCGGCCACGCCAGCAGGCCGGGGATGCTGCCACCCACTGCCGAAGTAGCGGGCGCTGCGGATTTTTGCGCGGCGGTCTGCATGCTGCCGGCCATCACACCTTTGACAAAGCCCTGCACATCTTCCTGCGTGATACGGCCTTTCGGGCCGCTGCCCTTGACTTCGCCGAGCGGCACGCCGAGCTCGCGCGCAAGTTTTCGGATCGACGGCGAGGCATGCGGCAGCGCGCCCTTCGCAGCGCTCGGCTCGTGGGCGGGGAGCGCGGCGGTCGGCACGGATTTCTCGCCCGAGGGCGCGGGTGTGGGCGCTGGCGCCGATGCGGTTGTTGACGCAGATGCGGCCGGCGCTGCCGCGGCGGTCGGAGGAGCCACAGTCATCGCGCTACCGCTGGCTTCGACGACCGCCAACAAGCTGCCCTTCGCGACTTTGTCGCCGACCTTGACCTTGATGTCTTTCACGACACCTGCATGCGACGACGGAATCTCCATCGAGGCCTTGTCGCTTTCGACTGTGATCAGGCTCTGCTCGACCTTGATCGCGTCGCCGGGCTTGACCATCACCTCGATGACAGTGACTTCGTCGAAGTCACCGATGTCGGGGACGAGGATGTCGACTAAACCAGATTCCGCTCGCCCTGAGCTTGTCGAAGGGCCGCTTGCAGACGCGGCAGCTTCGACAGGCTCAGCCTGAGCGGGCTGCGAGGGCGCGGCCTGGGCTTCCTCCACAACCTCCAGCATCAGCACCAGCGACCCTTCCTTCACCTTGTCGCCGATCGCAACCTTCACTTCCTTCACCACACCCGCATGCGACGACGGGATCTCCATCGAGGCCTTGTCGCTCTCGACCGTGATCAGCGATTGCTCGGCCTTGACCGTGTCGCCGGGCTTGACCAGCAACTCGATGATCTCGACTTCCGCGAAGTCGCCGATGTCGGGGACCTTGACTTCAACCAGTGCCATGTTCGTTGTCTCCGGCTTTTGTTATGCGTTCAGCGGATTGATCTTGTCGACATCGATGCCGTACTTCGCAATCGCCTCGGCGACCTTCTTCATCGGCACCGTGCCGTCGTCGGCGAGCGCCTTGAGCGCGGCGACGACGATGTAATGCCGGTTCACCTCGAAGTGCTCGCGCAGCTTGCGGCGGAAGTCGCTGCGGCCGAAGCCGTCGGTGCCGAGCACGCGATAAGTGCGGCCTTTCGGAATGAACGCGCGGATCTGCTCGGCGTAGTTTTTCATGTAGTCGGTCGAGGCGATCACCGGGCCAGCGAACTTGTCGAGCTGCTCGGTGACGAACGGCACGCGTTGTGTTGTCGCGACCGGGTGAAGCAGGTTCCAGCGGTCGGCATCTTGCCCGTCGCGCGCAAGCTGGTTGAAGCTCGGGCAGCTCCACACGTTCGCTGCAACGCCCCAGTCGTCTTCGAGCAGCGCCCTTGCGGCCACGCTCTCCAGCAGGATCGTGCCGCTGCCGAGCAGGTTGACACGGGGTGTCTTCTTCGCACCCTCTTCCAGCAAATACATGCCCTTGATGATCTGCTCTTCGGTGCCGGCTTTGAGGCCTGGCATCGGGTAGTTTTCGTTCAGCAGCGTCAGGTAGAAGTAGACGTTCTCCTGCCGCTCGACCATGCGCTTTAAGCCGTGGTGCAGGATCACGCCGACCTCGTGCGCGAAGGTCGGGTCGTAGCTGATGCAGTTCGGGATCGTGCTCGCCAGGATGTGGCTGTGGCCGTCTTCGTGCTGCAAGCCCTCGCCGTTCAGCGTCGTGCGGCCGGAGGTACCGCCGAGCAGAAACCCACGCGCCTGCATGTCGCCTGCCGCCCACGCCAGATCGCCGACGCGCTGAAAACCGAACATCGAGTAGTAGACGAAGAACGGAATCATGATCCGGTTGTTTGTCGAGTAGCTCGTTGCCGCGGCGATCCAACTGCTCATGCCGCCCGGCTCGTTGATGCCCTCCTGCAGCACCTGACCCGACTTGTCTTCGCGGTAATACATCACCTGGTCCTTGTCGACCGGCGTGTAGTTCTGGCCCGCGGGGTTGTAAATGCCGATCTGGCGGAACAGGCCTTCCATGCCGAAGGTGCGAGCTTCGTCGACGAGGATCGGCACGGCGCGCGGCCCCAGCTCTTTGTCGCGCAACAACTGGGTGAGGAAGCGCACGAAGGCTTGCGTGGTCGAGATTTCGCGGCCCTCGGCGGTCGCATCCAGCACCGCTTTGAAGGTATCGAGCTCCGGCACATTTAGCTTCTCGTCGGCCTTGGTGCGGCGGTGCGGCAGGTAGCCGCCGAGCGCCTTGCGGCGTTCGTGCAAGTACTTCATCTCCGGCGTGTCGTCGGCGGGCTTGATGAACGGGATGTCGGCGAGTTGTTCGTCGGTCAACGCAATGTTGAAGCGGTCGCGGAACACCTTCAAATCTTCGATCACCAGCTTCTTGGTCTGGTGCGCGGTGTTCTTGCCCTCGCCGCTCTTGCCCATGCCGAAGCCCTTCACGGTCTTGATCAGCAACACCGTCGGCTGGTCTTTCGTGTGGGCGGCTTTGTGAAACGCCGCGTACACCTTTTGCGGATCGTGGCCGCCGCGGTTCAAGCGCCAGATATCGTCGTCGCTCATCTTTGCGACCATCTCGAGCAGCTTCGGGTGCTGGCCGAAGAAATTCTTGCGAACGAAGGCGCCGTCGTTGGCCTTCATCGCCTGGTAGTCGCCGTCGACCGTGTCCATCATGACCTTGCGCAAGATTTTGTCTTTGTCGCGCGCGAGCAGCGGGTCCCAGTAGCTGCCCCACAGCAGCTTGATCACGTTCCAGCCCGAACCACGGAACTCGCCTTCGAGCTCCTGGATGATCTTGCCGTTGCCGCGCACCGGGCCATCGAGCCGCTGCAGGTTGCAGTTAATGACGAAGATCAGGTTGTCGAGCTTCTCGCGCGCGGCCAGGCCGATCGCGCCAAGCGATTCGGGCTCGTCCATTTCGCCGTCGCCGCAGAAGACCCAGACCTTGCGGTTGCTGGTGTCGGCGATGCCGCGCGCGTGCAGGTATTTGAGGAAACGCGCCTGGTAGATCGCCATCAGCGGCCCGAGCCCCATCGAAACGGTCGGGAACTGCCAAAACTCGGGCATCAACTTCGGGTGCGGATAGCTCGAGATGCCCTTGCCGTCGACCTCCTGTCGGAAGTTGAGCAGTTGCTCTTCGGTCAAGCGCCCTTCCATGAATGCGCGCGCATAAATGCCGGGCGACGAGTGGCCTTGGATGTAAAGCAGGTCACCGCCATGACCCTCAGTCTCGGCATGCCAGAAGTGGTTGAAGCCGGTGCCGAACATGGTCGCGAGCGACGCGAAACTCGAAATGTGGCCGCCGAGGTCACCACCATCGGCCGGGTGCAAACGGTTCGCCTTCACGACCATCGCCATCGCGTTCCAGCGCATCATCGTGCGCAGCCGCTCCTCGATTTCGATGTTGCCGGGCGTGCGCTCTTCCTGGTCGGTCGGGATCGTGTTGACGTACGCGGTGGTGGCCGAAAATGGCACATCGATACCGGCTTGGCGCGCGTGGTCGATCAGTGTTTCGAGCAGGAAGTGAGCGCGCTCTTTGCCGTCGCCGTCACCTCCCGCGCCGATCACGGCCGATAGGGCATCGAGCCATTCGCGAGTCTCTTGGGCATCCGAATCGTTGGCGGCGGCACCGAGGAATGAATCAGGCTGTGCTGACATGCTTGTCTCCGAGGGTGAATCGATCATTGCGATGATGAACTGCGCGGGAGTCTCGCATAACTCGGGATGACTTCCAAATGGCGCGAGTCGATTTCATATTATGAATTCGCCATCGAATTCGGCTTCTCCGATCGAGCAGATTGCCGGGCGTCGAAAGCCTCATCGCGCGACCCTTGATAATTCACCGATGCAACCTGCCACCGAGGCTCGACCCAAGCCCCGCTCTTCCCGCACCTGGCCCGAAAAACTGTTCGGCCGCTGGTGGCGCCGGCAGTCGGCAGCGCGCCAGGACCGGTACGCGACGCTCGGCCCGCTCATCTCGGTACTGCTCTTCCTCGCGGCCATCATCTTGGCCTTCTGGTATCTGCGCAACGAGGAATTCGAGCGCGAGCAGCAATCCGTCAAACGCGACACCGAGATCGCCCAAACCCAGATCCGACTGCGCCTGATCGAGAACCAGGAACAGCTCGTGCGCATCGCCCGCGAGATCGTGACCCGCGCGATCGACCACGACCAGTTCGTGGCGCAGGGCGGCGCCTTCACACGCGAGCGACCCGAGATCACGAATCTGGTCTGGCTCAATGCAGCGCGTGCGCCACGCGCGAGTTATTCGTCGACGAGCTTCCCGCCCGAGGCCGGCGTCACGCCCGACGACTCGCCCGCCTCGCTGCCGGTCGATGGCAAAGATACGCCGACCGAAGCCGCTTTCGTCGCGGCCCGCGCCTCGCGCCAGCCGGTGTACTCGCGGCCCTTTATCGATGCGTTCGGCAACGCGGTGTTTCAGGTGCAGGTGCCACTGCTCGAGCGCAGTGCCTTCGCTGGCGTGCTGATCGCCGAATACTCGATCGAAGGCCTGATGCGCCGCAACGTACCGATCGAAGTTTCGCGGCGCCATGCGATCACGCTGATCGACGGCACCGACCACGTCTACGCCAGCACGGTCACGCAGATGCCGGGTGCGAAGCCAGCCAAGCCGGCCATCGTCTACCAGCTGCCGCTCGCGCCGGCCGCGAACGGGCTGATCTTGCGCACCCACGGCTACCGCACGTCGATCGGGCTGATCAGCAACACGCTGTTCTGGATGGTTGCGGCGCTGTCGGTGCTCACGGTCTGGATGCTGCTCGGCACCTGGCGCCACATGCGCCGCCGGCTGCAGATGCAAAACACGCTGGTGACCGAGACGAACTTTCGCCGCGCGATGGAAAACTCGATGTTGACCGGCATGCGCGCGATGGACATGGAAGGCCGCATCACCTACGTCAACCCAGCATTTTGCGCGATGACCGGCTTTTTCGAGTCCGAGCTTGTCGGACGCACGCCGCCGCTGCCGCATTGGCCGCTCGATCGCCTGGAAGAAAACGCGCGCCTGCTGCAGCAAGAGCTGCAGGGCCGCAGCCCGGCCGGCGGCATCGAGGTCAAGGTGATGCGAAAAGACGGCTCGATGTTCGACTCGCGCATGTACGTCTCGCCGCTGATCGACCCTAAAGGCGTGCAGACCGGCTGGATGACCTCGATGACCAACATCACCGAGGCCAAGCGCATCCGCGATCAGCTCTCGGCCTCGCACGAGCGCTTCACGACGGTGCTCGAAGGGCTCGACGCCGCGGTCTCGGTGCTGTCGGTCCAGCAAGGCGAGCTGTTGTTCGCGAACCGCTCGTACCGGCTCTGGTTCGGCGCCGAATCACAAGGCCACGCGCTGCTCGCGGGCGCAGAAGCGGGCATCCCGTTCCTCGCCGAAATAGACGACTCGGTCGACAATTTTGGCGGCCTGCCGACGCAGGAGCTGACCGACGCCGGTTCCGACTCGCGCGAGGTGTTCATCGAGCCGCTCGTCAAGTGGTTCGAGGTGCGCGCCCGCTACCTGCAGTGGACCGACGGGCGCCTCGCGCAAATGCTGATCGCAACCGACATCACCGCGCGCCGCAGCGCCGAGGCGCTCGCCGCGAGCCAGGCCGAGAAGGCGCAGGTCACGAGCCGGCTCGTGACGATGGGCGAAATGGCGTCGTCCGTCGCGCACGAGTTGAACCAGCCGCTGACCGCGATCACGAACTACTGCAACGGCATCATCACGCGGGTGAACAACAACGCGATCGCCAAAGAGGACCTGATCGCGGCACTGGAAAAAACCTCGCGCCAGGCACAGCGCGCGGGCCAGATCATTCACCGCATCCGCTCGTTCGTGAAGCGCAGCGAGCCGCAGCGCCAACCGTCGCACGCGCACAGCATCGTCGAAGACGCGGTCGAGCTCGCCGGCATCGAGCTGCGGCGTCGCAACGTCGCAATCCACACCTACGTGGCGCAGCGGCTGCCGGTATTGATGGTCGACCCGATCCTGATCGAGCAGGTGGTGCTGAACCTGTTGAAAAATGCCGCGGAGGCGATCGACAACGCCAAGCTGCCGAGCGCGCGCCGCAACATCGAGCTGCGCGTGGTGCCGCGCAACAGCGCGGAAGAAGGCGAGGTGATCGAGTTCAGCGTCACCGACATGGGGCCGGGCTTGCAGCCTGAAGTGATGTCACGGCTGTACGAAGCCTTTTTCTCGACCAAGGTCGAAGGACTGGGCATCGGACTGAGTTTGTGCCGCACCATCATCGAGAGCCACCGCGGCCGAATCAAGGCACAGAACCTCTACAATGGTGAGACGGCAGTGGGGTGTCGTTTTTTATTCACGCTGCCGGTTCAAAACCAGTCCCCCGAGCCCCTCTCAATCGCCAAGGCAACAGTCACCTCATGAGCTTGATTCCGAAAAAGGGCACGGTCTATGTTGTCGATGACGACGAGGCAGTTCGCGACTCTTTGCAGTGGTTGCTCGAAGGCAAAGACTACCGCGTCAAGTGCTTCGACTCGGCTGAGTCGTTCCTCTCGCGATTCGACCCGCGCGAAGTTGCTTGCCTGATCGCCGACATTCGCATGGACGGCATGAGTGGCTTGGAGCTGCAAGACCGTCTGCTCGAACGCCGCTCACCGTTGCCCGTCACTTTCATCACCGGCCACGGTGACGTGCCGATGGCGGTGACGACGATGAAAAAAGGTGCTGAAGACTTCATCGAAAAGCCGTTCAAGGAAGACGAACTCGTCTCGCTCGTCGAAAAAATGCTGGACCGCGCCCGCGTCGATTTTTCCAAGCACCAAGAGGCCGCGAGCCGCGACGCATTGCTCTCGCGCCTGACCACGCGCGAGTCGCAGGTGCTCGAGCGCATCGTTGCCGGGCGTCTGAACAAGCAGATCGCCGACGACCTCGGCATCAGCATCAAGACGGTCGAGGCGCACCGCGCCAACATCATGGAAAAACTCAACGCCAACACCGTGGCCGATCTGCTGAAGATCGCGCTGGGAGCGCAGGCCAAGGCTTGAGCGAATCTCGTCATTCCGAAGGCCGCCTCATCAGCGGCCTTTTTCGTTCGAGAAGGCCCATCGATGCCCGCCCAACTCATTGACGGTAACGCCCTTGCCAAGACCATCCGCGCTGAAGTCGGCATGCGCGCCGCCGCCCTCACCGCGCGCGGTCACCATCCCGGGCTCGCGGTGATTTTGGTCGGTGTCGATCCGGCCTCGCAGGTCTATGTGAAGCACAAGGTCGCCGACTGTGTCGGCGCGGGCATCCGCTCGGTGCTCGAAACCTACCCGGCCAAGTTCGCCGAAGCCGCGCTGCTCGCGCGCATCGCAGCGTTGAATGCCGATCCGACGATCCATGGCATCCTGGTGCAGATGCCGCTGCCGAAACACATCGACCCACACCGCGTGATCGCAGCGATCTCCGTTGCAAAAGATGTCGACGGGTTCTCCACGCTCAGCGCTGGCGAGCTGATGACCGGACTGCCCGGCTTTCGCCCGTGCACACCGTACGGCTGCATGAAGCTGATCGAGACCACCGGCGTCGACCTGCGCGGCAAACACGCGGTCGTGATCGGGCGCAGCAACACGGTCGGCAAGCCGATGGCGCTGCTGCTGTTGCAAGCCAACGCAACCGTCTCCATCTGCCACAGTGGCACCCGAGACATCGGCGCGCTCACCATTGACGCTGACGTGGTCGTCGCCGCGGTCGGCAAGCGCAATGTATTGACGGCCGACATGGTCAAGCCAGGTGCGATCGTTATCGACGTCGGAATGAACCGCATTCCCGACGGCGAACCCAGCGCCGGCAAGCTCTGCGGCGATGTCGATTTCGCCAGCGTCTCGGCGGTTGCCGGCTGGATCACGCCGGTGCCGGGCGGCGTCGGGCCGATGACGCGGGCCATGCTGCTGATGAACACGCTCGAATCTGCCGAAAGAACAGCGACGCACTGAGCGCGCGCCGAATGAAGAAAGAAGAACGCATGAACACCGACAACCCACTGCTCGACACCACCGGCCTGCCGCGTTTCGACGCGATCCGCCCCGAGCACATCACGCCCGCGATGGACGCACTGCTCGCCGACGCCGGCCGCGCCCTCGAGCTTGCCACCAGCAGTACTGTGCCCGCCGACTACGACGCGCTCTCGGCCGTGCTCGATGTGGCCACTGAGCGCCTCGGCCGCGCCTGGGGTGCCATCGGCCACTTGAACGCCGTGGCCGATTCGCCCGCGCTGCGCGCCGCGTACACCGAGAACATGCCCAGGGTCGTCGACCTCTACACCCGGCTCGGGGCCGATGAGCGGTTGTTCGCCAAGTACAAAGCCGTTCTCGCCGACCCGCGCTCGGCGCAGCTCTCGGCACCGCGCCTGCGCGCGCTCGGCAACGCACTGCGCGACTTCAAGCTCTCGGGCGCCGAACTCGTCGATGCAGCGAAGGCGCGCTACGCCGAGCTGCAAGATCAGCAAGCCGAGGTCGGCCAGAAGTTCTCGGAACACGTGCTCGACGCGACCGACAGCTATGCGTACTACGCCACCGCCGATGAACTCGTCGGCGTGCCGGTGGATGTAGTGCAAGCCGCGCGCAACGACGCCGAAGCTGCGGGTCATGCCGGCCACAAGATCACGCTGCAGTTCCCACGATATTTCCCGGTGATCGAGTACGCGCATGACCGCGCGCTGCGCGAGCGCCTGTACCGCGCGAACGCGACACGCGCGAGCGAGTTCGGCCCCGCGGCGCTCGACAACACGCCGCTGATCCGCGAGCTGCTCGCGCTCCGCCAGGAAGAAGCCACGCTGCTCGGATATGCCAGCCCGGCCGAGCTGTCACTGGTGCCGAAGATGGCCGAGTCGCCCGCGCAGGTGATCGGCTTTCTCGAAGACCTGGGCCACCGCGCCCGCCCTGGCGCGCTGCGCGATCTGGCCGAGCTGCGCGAATTCGCGCGCATCGAGCTCGGCCTCGAAGAACTTGCCGCGTGGGACGTGCCGTTCGCAAGTCAAAAACTAAAGGAACAGCGCTACGCTTTCAGCGAACAGGAGGTGAAGCAGTATTTCACGGAGCCGAAAGTGCTCGAAGGCCTGTTCCACATCGTCGAGACCGTGTTCGAAGTGCGCATTCGCCCGGATGCCGCGCCGGTGTGGCACCCGAGCGTGCGCTTCTTCCGCATCGAGCGCGACGAGCCCGGCGCAGTCGACGGTGCGCCGCGCCTCGTCGGCCAGTTCTACCTCGATCTCTTCGCGCGCCCCGGCAAGCGCCCCGGTGCCTGGATGGACGACGTGCGCGACCGCTGGCTGCGCCCCGAAGGCGAGTTGCAAACGCCTGTGGCGCACCTCGTCTGCAACTTCGCTTCACCCGTGGTGGTGGCCGGCGTCGCGCGCCCCGCGCTGCTCACCCACGACGACGTGACCACGCTGTTCCACGAGTTCGGCCACGGCCTGCAACTGATGCTGACGCAAATCGACGACCTCGGCGTGTCGGGCATCTCGGGCGTCGAATGGGATGCGGTCGAACTGCCGAGCCAATTCATGGAAAACTTTTGCTGGGAGTGGGAGGTGGTCAAGCGCATGACCTCGCACATCGAGACCGGCGCAGCCCTGCCGCGCGCCCTGTACGACCGCATGCTCGCCGCGAAGAATTTTCACAGCGGCTTGGGCACCTTGCGCCAGGTCGAGCTCTCGCTGATCGACATGCGGTTGCACACGGAGCCCGATGCGCAGGCGCGCGTCAGCGAAATCGTCGACGCGGTGCGTGCCGATGTGGCCGTACTGCTGCTGCCGGCGTTCGCGCGCGCGCTCAATACCTTCACGCACATTTTCGACGGCGGCTACGCGGCCGGCTACTACAGCTACAAATGGGCCGAGGTGCTCTCGGCCGACGCCTGGAGCGCGTTCGAAGAAGCGCCCGACGTACTCGATGTCGGCACCGGCCGGCGCTATCGGCAAGCCGTGCTCGAGACCGGCGGCAGCCGCAGCACGCTCGAGAGCTTCAAGGCCTTTCGCGGGCGCGAGCCGACCATCGATGCCTTGCTGCGACACCAGGGGCTCGGCTGAGGCGCCGGTCGTAGCACAAATTGCGCCTTCCGACACGCACGGCGGGTGCACGGCTTGAAGGCCATTGCTGCGTCGGTTAGATTCGTCGATCGACCGCACCCGGAGCCCCCATGAACCTCGACTGCAACAACGACCACGCGCCTCCCGGCCGCCTGACCGGACCGAGCTGGGCACCAGCCGTTGCGCTGTTGGCTGCGCTGCTGGCAGCCGGACCTGCACACGCGCAGTACAAGGTCGTCGGGCCCGACGGCAAGGTCACCTACACCGACCGCGCGCCGACGCCGAGCGCGGCGAAGGTCACGTCGTTGAGCAGCCGCGGTGTGACGAGCGGCCCGACCGATCCGGCGCTGCCGCTCGAGCTGCGCGAACCCGCGGCCAAATACCCGGTCACGCTGTACACCGTCACGGGTGCTTGCGAGCCCTGCCAATCGGCGCGTCAGTTGCTGCGCCAGCGCGGCATTCCTTACGGCGAGAAGCAGGTGCAAACGCCTGAAGACAGCGAGGCACTCGAACGATTGTCAGGTGGCCGCGATGCGCCTACGCTGGCGATCGGCTCGCAGATGCTGCGTGGCCTCGCGCCTGAGGTCTGGGGCTCGTACCTCGACGCCGCCGGCTACCCGCGCGAGTCGCGCTTGCCGGCCGCGTACCAGTATGCCGCGGCGACACCGATCGTCGAGCGCCGCGAGGCCGCAGTGGGCCGGCCTGCCACCGCTGCTTCACGGCCCGATGCGCCGGCAACGCCGGTGCCGGCCAGCCCAACCGGCATCAAGTTCTGATCGGGTCGACCAGTGCGGCGCCTATGCGCCGCGCCTGAACGCTGCCCGCCACCACCAACGCACCCATCACCCAGAACAGCGACGCCGCGCCGAACGCAGCGCCAGCGAAGCCAAACGCCAGCGGCATCAGCGCGCTCGAAGAATTGATGGTCATCGAGCGCAGCGCGATCGCCTCGCCATGGCGTTCGGGCGGCGTCAAATGGTGCAGCGTGGACATGATCATCGGCTGCACCGAGCCGAGCGCGAGGCCGAGCAGCACCGCGCAGATGCCCATCGTCCAGGGCGAATGCATCAGCGGGTACACGGCGAACACCGCGCCCGTGGCGAGCATCGCGCCCATCAACACCTGCGACTCGCGCAAGCGGTGCGCGAGCAACGGAATTGCCAGCCGCACCAACGCCACCGACACCGCGAACACGCCGAGCACGAGGCCGATCGCCGAGGCGCTGAAAGCCCGCTCGTGGCCGAGGATCGGGATCACGAAGGTGTGAACATCCCAGCTCGCCGAGAGCAGCCAGTTGACCAGCAGCAGGCGCCGCATTCCGGGTGCGCGCAGGAGATCCCACGCGCTCTGCGCGACCGGCTGCGTCAGTCGCTGCGGCGGTGTTTCGACCGGCACGCGACGCGCCCACCACAAGCCGAACAGCGGCAGCAGCATCAACGCACCGAACGCGACGCGAAAGCCGCCAAGGTCGATCAACGTGCCGGCGAGCACCGGCCCGGCGGCGTTCGACAAGGCCGGTGCGAGGCCGAGCCAGCTGAACACGCGTTTACGCTCGGTCGCATCGACGGCGCTGCGCCCGGCGGTGCGCTGGATCGCGATCAGCCCGAAGTTGGCGCCAGCACCAGTGAAGATCGCGGCCAGGCACAGCAGGGTGAAATCGAACGGCGCCTTGGCGAAGGTCGCGAACACCGCGAACGCACCGCCGGCTACCGTGAGCGCCACGGCCACGTACAGCGGCCGGTGGTAGCCGTGCCGATCGGCGAGTCGCCCGGCGAGCAGCGCGAGCGCGATCGGTGCGGCTGCGAACAAGCCCATCAGCACGCCGACCGCCCATTCGGAATGGCTCGCACGCAAGACCCACAGCGGCGCGGCCATCCGGGTGCCTGCCATCGTCGAGTGCAGGCAGACCTGGCCAACGATCAGCGCGACGAGCACGTTGGCGAGCGGCAAGCGAGAGCGGCGACCCGGCCGCGTCGCCTCGAAAGAGTCAGGCACTTTCGTCGTCCGCGATGCCGGCTTCGGTGGCGGCGTCAGTGCCGGGCAGCAGCAGCTGCGTACGCGTGTCCGACAGCGCCTCGACCGACTTCAATTCGCGCGCCATCACACGCGTGCGCCGCTCGGCCATCTCGATGCTGCTGCTGGCCTCGTCGAGTTTTTTCTTTGTCTTGGCGAGCACGTCACCGAACTTGCCGAACTCGGTCTTGACGGCGCCCAGCACCTCCCACACTTCGGCGCTGCGCTTCTCCAACGCGAGCGTGCGAAAACCCATCTGCAGGCTGTTGAGGGTGGCCAGCAAGGTGGTCGGCCCTGCCAGCATGATCTTGTGCTCGCGTTGTAGCGCCTCGACCAGCCCGGGCCGGCGCAGCGCCTCGGCATACAGGCCTTCGGTCGGCACGAACAGGATGCCGAAATCGGCGGTGTGCGGCGCGGCGATGTACTTCTCGCGGATCGTGCGCGCCTCGGCGCGCAGCCGCATCTCGATCGCCTTGCCCGCGATCTCGGCCGCGACCGGGTCGGCGCGCTCTTGCGCATCGAGCAGGCGCTCGTAATCTTCACGCGGAAACTTGGCGTCGATCGGCAGCCACAACGGCACACCGTCATCGCGCCGGCCCGGCAGGCGCAGTGCGAAATCGACGCGCTGGTTGCTGCCCGGAATGGTCTCGACGTTGCGGCTGAACTGCTCGGTCGTGAACACCTCTTCGAGCAGTGCCGCGAGCTGCACCTCACCGAAGTTGCCGCGTGTCTTGACGTTGTTCAGCACGCGGCTGAGCGAACCCACGTCTTTCGCGAGACCCTGCATTTCACCGAGCCCGCGGTGCACTTGGTCGAGCCGGTCGGCAACCTGTTTGAAGCTTTCGCCGAGGCGCTGCTCCAGTGTCGCGTGGAGTTTTTCGTCGACGGTCTGGCGCATCTGCTCGAGCTTCTTCTCGTTGTCGAGCTGGATCGCGCCGAGCTTCTGCTCGACCATGGTTCGCACCTCGGCCATGCGTTGGTCGTTCGACTGCGAGAGCGCGCGCAGTTGATCGATCAACGTGTCGGAAAAACGTTTGAGCGACAGCGCCTGCTGCTCGCCCGAGCGGCTCAGCGTGTCGGCCTGGTGCTGCTGGGTCGAGGCGAGCTGGGTGCGAAAGCTGTCGATCTGCTCGTTTTGCGTACGCGCCACGTCGCCCTGCTGTGCAAGCAGCGTTTGCTGGAAGGTCGCGAGCGTTTGTGCAAGCTCGCTGCGGGTGTTGCCGGCGCTCCGCCCGACCTCGTCACGCAGGCTGCGTTCGAGTTGCTGCACATCGGTGCGCACGGCGCTTTGCAACTCTTCGCGAAAGGCTTTCATCGGCGCTTGGTCGGGGCGGCGCAACGCGATCCAAAGGGTGAGCAGGACGAGAACAACAAGCAGCGCCAGCAGCGCGAAGGGAATCCAGTCGAAGGGCATCTGACGATTGTGGCCTGCGGCGCGAACGCCGCCGCGTTCAGCGCGGGCCGCCGCGCACCAAGCGCCGCTCGACGAGATCGAACCCGCCCTGTACCAACAGCGCCAACACCGCCGCCGGCAGGGCGCCGGCCAGCATCGCGCTGGTGTCGTTGACCGCCAGGCCCGAGACGATGCGCTCGCCGAAGCCGCCGGCGCCGATGAAGGCCGCCATCGTCGCGGTGCCGACGTTGATCACCGCTGCAGTCTTCACGCCCGCCATCAGCATCGGCAGCGCGAGGGGCAATTGCACTTCGCGCAGGCTTTGCGAGCGCGTCATCCCGAGCGACAGCGCAGCATCGATGAGGCCATTGGGCACGGCGCGCAGGCCGGCGTGCGTGTTGCGCACGATCGGCAGCAGCGCGTAGAGAAACAGCGCGATCAGCGCCGGCACGAGGCCGATGCTGCCGAGCAGCGCGATCAAAAACGCAAGCAGCGCGAGCGACGGCACGGTCTGCAGCAGCGCCACGATGCCGAGCACCCATCCCGCGCTGCGCGGCCAGCGCCACGCCGCGATTCCCAACGGCACGCCGACGAGGATCGCGATCGCCAGCGACCCGAACACCAGCATCAGGTGCTGACCGGCGAGCCGCGCGAAATCGGCTGCGAACAGGCGCTGCATGAGGCTCTGTGGCGCCCGCGTGGTGCGCGCGGCGCGAGGCACGTCGCCGCTGACGAATCGCATCGCAACATCGGCAAAGCTTTGCCCGTCGAGCTCGACCTGCGCGTTCATCGCGATCATCGCCGCAGCGTCGATGCGGCCTTCGAGCTTGAGCAACGGCCGCACATCGACCGCGCTGCGCATCAACAGCACCGCGTCGTACTTCGGAAAGAAACCGAGGTCGTCCTGCAGCACCCGCAGCTTGTTGCGGCCGACCTTCGCGTCGGTCGCGTAGATGTCGATCAGGTCGACCGTGTCTTTGCCGATCGCCTCGTACGCCAGGCCGTGGTCGAGGCCGTTGCGCGGCACTTGCGGCAATTTGTACGCAACCCGCAAAGCCGGCCAGCCGTCACCACGTTCGAGAAATTCATGCGAAAGGCCGAGCCGCAGCGCTTGTGCTTTTGACCCGCGCAGATCCGAAATGCGCGTGATGCCGAGCTCGGCCGCACGCGCCTCGGTCATCGCCAGCGCGTAGGTGTTGTTGAAGCCGAACGGCACGGCCGCCTTGAGCCCGCGCGGCGCCAGCCAATCGTTGAGCTCGTCCAGCGACGGATTGCCTTGCCGCTTCAACAGCTCGCGCACGATCGTGCCGGTGTACTCGGGATAGACATCGACCGCGCCGCTGGCGAGTGCCTGCTCAAGGATGCCGGTGTTGCCGAGCCCTTGCCGGTGCTCGGCCTCGATGCCTTGTGCCTGCAAGGTCTGGCGCACGATTTCGCCGAGCACGTACGACTCGGTGAAGCGCTTGGAGCCGACGACGAGCGGCGCGGCACACGCCGCGCTCGTCAGCAAAGCGGCGAGACAAGTGGCAACCAAGCGCCGGAGTGTGCAATTCATGCACTCATTCTGGCAGCGGCGGTATCACACCGTGCGCGCATCGCACGTAGGACGTGTCCGACGTCGCATCGGGTCGTTCCGGGTTTGAAGCGGCGCTGTGATTCGTAACACAATAAAGGAACGGAAGAATGCAGATGCCAACCGTGCCGCTTTGATTCGGGGTCGCAGATCGAGGTTTCGTCAACGCAGCTTTTCCATCCCCGACCCGCATTCCAGGACATGCCCGCCCCGCTCAAAGCATTCATCGTCGAAGACAGCCCGGTGATCTGCGAGAACCTCATCGCAGCGCTCGAGGAGCTCGCGCCGGTGAGGGTCGTCGGCACGGCCGACGACGAACCGGCTGCGGTGAATTGGCTCGGTTGTGGCGCGCACGAATGCGATCTCGTCATCATCGACATCTTTTTGAAGCGGGGTTCCGGTCTGGGCGTGTTGCGCGCCGCCGCCGACCTGCACCGACCGATGAGCCTGGTCGTGCTCAGCAACTACGCCACGCCAGACATGCGCCGCAAATGCCTCGAGCTCGGCGCGAGCCGGGTGTTTGACAAATCGAACGAGATCGACGCGCTGATCCTGTATTGCGCGCACCTGGCCGATGGCGATACTGGGCACGGTGCGCTCGCACCGCTGCCGTGAAGCCGGCCGCGACGGCTGTGCTACTGGATCAGCCCGTTCTTCAGCGCGTAGTAGGTGAGGTCGCTGTTGGACGAGAGGTTCATCTTTTCCATCACGCGCGTGCGGTAGGTGCTAACCGTCTTCACGCTCAGCGACATGCTGTCGGCCATGTGGCCGATGGTCTCGCCCTTGGCAAGCCGCAGGAACACCTGAAACTCACGCTCCGAGAGCTGCTCGTGGGCCGGCTTGTCGCCGGCACCGCCGAGCCCTTCGGCGAGCAACTCGGCCACACCTGCGGTGATGTACTTGCGGCCGCGGTACACCGTGCGAATCGCTTTGACGATCTCTTCGGGATCGCAGTCTTTGTTGAGGTAGCCGCTCGCGCCTTGGCGCAGAAGCGTAGTCGCGTAGTGTTCTTCCGGAAAGCCCGAAAGAATCAGCACCGGCAGGTCGGGCGCGCGGGCCTTGATCGCTGCCAATGCGTCGACCCCACTTTGGTCGGGCATCGACAAATCCATCACGATCACATCGACCTGGCCTTTGCGCACGATGTCGATCGCGTCTTTGCCGCTCGACGCCTCGGCCACGACCGTGAGGTCCACCTGCTCGGAAAAGAACTGGCGCAAACCGGCGCGCACGATCGCGTGATCGTCGATGATGGCAATTCGAATCATGGTGTCGGGTCGGTCAAAGTGACGAATCACACGAGTTTAAGGGGCTAGCGATGCCGACGCCATTGAAGTTGCTCCCGCTGCTGCGCGGCAGCCGGTTCGCGTTTCTGCTGGCGGCACTGGCGGCGCTGGCGATGTTCTTGATCAGCGAGAGCAGCTACCAGCAGGCGGTCGCGACCTTCGAGAGGTTGGGCCAGCGCGCGCTCGCGCGCCAAAAAATCAATGCCCTGTCGCGCAACCTGATCGATGCCGAATCAGGCCAACGCGGCTACCTGCTGACAGGGCGCGCAGAGTACCTCGAGCCCTACCGCGAAGCCCGCACGACGATCGCCACTGCACTCGTCTGGCTCGACGACTACTTCGATGTCGAGCCGACTGAACAAAAGCTGATGAAGCAAATCTCGCAGGTCACCGACGAGAAGCTTTCCGAGCTCGCTGAGACGATCGAACTGCACGACCAAGGCAAGCAGGAGGCGTGGCGCGAGCTGGTGCTGACCAACATCGGCAAGGAAAAGATGGACACGGTGCGCACACTTGAGCGGGAGCTGCTCGAACGCGAAACGGCAAGCATTGCCGCCGACCGGGCGAGCCTCGGCCAGACCTTGCTGATCAACCGCGTCGGCGTGACCGCGATGACGGCACTGAGCCTGCTCTCGCTCTACATTTATCTGCGCCAAATGACCGCGCTCGTGCGCCAGCGCGAAGAGCAGCGCCGCCTCGTGCAGATCGAGCGCGATCAGTTCGAGAGCGAGGTGATGATGCGCACAGGGCAGCTGACAGAGCTCGCGCGCCACCTGCAGACGGTGCGCGAAGACGAACGCCACCATCTCGCGCGTGAGCTGCACGACGAGCTAGGCGCTCTGCTCACCGCCGCCAAGCTCGACGTGGCGCGGCTCAAGTCGCGCCTGGGCGTCGTCACGCCCGAGGTTGCCGAGCGCCTGCAGCACCTGAGCGACGGCCTCAACAGCGGCATCGCGCTGAAGCGCCGCATCATCGAAGACCTCCGGCCCTCTTCGCTGAGCAACTTGGGCCTTGTCGCTGCACTCGACATCCTGGTGCGCGAATGGGGGCAACGCGCCGAGATCAAGGTCGATGCCGAATTCGAACCGGTGCAGCTCCGCGCGGCCGGTGAGCTCACGGTGTACCGCCTGGTTCAAGAGGCGCTGACCAACATCACCAAGTACGCGAAGGCGACCGAGGTCGAGGTGCGGCTTTCGTCGATTGCCGGCACTGTGCATGTCTCGGTGCGCGACAACGGTATCGGCTTCGACATGGGTGCGCCGCGGGCCAGTGCGCACGGCCTGCTCGGCATGGGCTACCGGCTGGAGACCGAAGGCGGTCAACTGGTGATGCAGTCGTCGCCCGGCAACGGCACGTTGATTCAGGCCGACTTGCCGGAGAGCACCGAGCCAGAAGCGATCGCCGAACACGACGCCTTGGCCTGAGCCTTTGGCCCATGGGGCCTCTGGCTTCACGGCACCCGAGCCGTGATCGCCGCGTCGTGTGAGCCCTGTCCTACACACGCGAAGTCAATCACCCGACATCGCCTCGGCGGCGCGCCCTATTGGCCGCCGATCGGCCCCGGCTCACACTTCTACCATCGCAATAAATTCGCTGCGACACAGTGAACATCGAAGCCGAAACCGCTTCGTGAACCAGGAGCCTTGCCATGCTGCACTACGCCGTTGTCTTCTTCGTGATCGCACTGATCGCCGCACTGTTCGGCTTCGGCGGCATCGCTGCCGGCGCTGCCGGCATTGCCAAGATGCTGTTCGTGTTGTTCGCGATTTTGGCCGTCGCCAGCTTTTTGTACGGGTTGATCAAAAAGGGATAGGAGCGCGTTTGCGCCCGCCAGCCCGCGCCTTGTTTTTCGCTCGTTCGCCACTCAACCTGAAAGTATTTTTATGAACACCTCCACCACCTTCAACAAGCCACTTGCCCAAGACGCCTCGAACTTTGCCGAGAGTGCCGCTGACAACGCGAGTGGCGCAATTCGCTCGACGCAAAACGTCGCGAACGCCGCGTTCGACCGCCTCAACGACAAGGTCGAGTCTGCACGTGATCAAGTCGCACCGATGATCAGCCGGCTGTCGGACCAAGCCGAAGCGGCAGCCCGCCGCGGCGCCGATGCGGTCAAGGAAACGTCCGCGCAACTTCGCGACAAAGCCCTGCAGGTACAAGACACGACCGTCGGCTACATCAAGGACGAACCGCTGAAGGCAATGCTGATCGCCGCAGCGACCGGTGCCGCGCTGATGGCGCTGATCAGCCTGTCGAGCCGTTCGTCGCGCCGCGACTGACCTGCCACACGCCGACACGGAGATTTGCCGAATCACCGTGGTATCGAGCCGATTTATAAACCCCGCTCTGAGAAGAACCGACGCCATGATCCATCCGCTGCTGCGCTTGGTCGCGACCAAACCCCACCTTCTGGCAGACCACGCGCAAGCGTATGCCGGGCTCGTGAGCGAAGAGATCGGCCGCAGCGTCGGTGGCTTCAAGCGGCGCGTTTTGCTCTCGGCCATCGCGGTCGGTCTCATGGCGATGGCGGCGATTTTCGCGGGCGTGGCGTTGATGTTGTGGGGCGTGATGCCACCGTCGAGCATCCAGTCGCTCTGGGCTTTGATCGCGGTGCCAGGCGTGCCTGCGCTGGTCGGCGTCGTTTGTCTTCTGGCTGGGCGCACCCAACCGGCAGACACATTCGCCGGGCTCAAGCAACAAGTCGCTGCTGATCTGGCGATGCTGCGTGACGTGAGCACCGCATGAGCATGCTGAATCAGCTCGGCGAGCCGATCGACGCCATCGCCCGCATCGAGGCATCGAGAACAGCGCTGCGGCTGGCAATGGTGCCGACCCTGCCAGCGCCGACCCATCGGCGGCCGACGGGTGAGCAATCGTGGCTACACAAGCTCGGCGCGCTGCCGCTGGTGCATGCGGTGGTCGAGTCGGTCGAGTCATGGTGGTCAAACCACCCGCTGCGCCCGATCGGGCAGGTTGCGGGTGAAGCCTCCAACGCGATCATTAAACCGATCGCACAGAGCAGCCCTTTTATGCTTATGTTGGTGACGGCGCTGATCGGCGCCGGGTTGGCATGGAGCCGGCCCTGGCGCTGGGCCTTCAGGTCAGCGCTTTTCGCCGGGCTGGTACCGCAGCTCGCTTCGCGCATCGTCTCCAGCTTGCCGATCGAATCGTGGATGGCGATGGTCGGCTCCGTGCTCGCGACACCGCGCGCCACCCAACCCAATTCAATGCGCGAGGCCGAACCCGACGCGCGCGCTGCATAGTTCACCTCCAACGACTCCTTCGCCCGCTCCTGGCTCACGCTGGGAGCAGCGGCCGGTTTTCAAACTGTGGGGTCTTGAAAGCGCGCTTCGGCGTGCTTCTTTTTTTGGTAAGTCAGATCTCGGCACCGCCGGCGTTCTGGGAAGACGCGCCACCACCCCCTTTCATACCCACGACACATTCCGCTAGGACGATTCCTACGAGCCACGACGCGTCGTGCCGACAGACGCGTCGCTTGCCGTTTCTTACCATCTATGGTCACCTGATTCCGGAGAGAGCCATGCAGTCGCAAGCCGTTAACGCACCCCGCTGGACCACGGCTTCGGTGGCCGACGCGACCGACACCGCGCCGATGGAGTTGCACGCCCTCGGTGCGCATGTCAGCCACTGCAATGTCAGCCGCGGGCGCTGGTTCGCGTTGCGCTGCGCCATCGACGGCCTGCACGACTTCGTTGCTCCGCGCTTCGTGACCACGCTGTTTATTGCCGCTGTGGTGATCGGCCTGGCGGCACTGGCACTTTGAAGCATGCGGCATGACCCGATCAGCCGACCTGCGCAGGCTGGTTCCCGACGCACCTGAGGCGCTCCTCGACATCCTCGACGGCGGCCGCGGCCCGGTCGAGGCGCCGAACCGCTCGGAGATTTTTGGGCCGGAGCGCTTCGGCGAGCACGGTCGCAGCCTCGGTCAAACGCATCGCGCACACGTCGCGTCGAGCCGCTCTGCGGCCTTTTTTCCGCGCCTCGAAGACAACATCCGCACGCTGCGCGAAGCCCAGCACTACATCGGCGACCACGCCCGCAGCGGCTACCACGTCAGCCCCGCGGCCGAGTGGCTGCTCGACAACTTTCATTTGATCGAAGGCCAGCTCAGCGAGATTCACGAGGGTCTGCCACGGCGCTACTTTCAAGACTTGCCGGTGCTGATCGACCCGCCGCTCGCCGGCCTGCCGCGCATCTATGGCGTCGCGTGGGCCTTCGTCGCGCACACCGATGGCGCGTTCGACGAAGAGTTGCTCACGCGCTTTCTCTGTGCTTACCAAGAGACTCGCGAACTCACGCTCGGCGAGCTCTGGGCGCTGCCGACGACGCTGCGCGTGGTGCTGGTCGAAAACCTGCGCCGCTTGGCCGAGCGGCTGGGCACGAACAAGGCGGCGCGCGAGATCGCGAATCTGGTCGGCGACCACATCGAGTCATGGTCGACCGAACGCCTGGATCACCTGCTTGCGCTGTTGAACCGCCGCGGTGTCGGCCGGGTATTTTTGGTGCAAATGGCGCAGCGCCTGCAAGACCACCACGCAACTGGCCTGACGGCGTTCCACGCGTGGTTGACCAAGACGCTGCCCGACCTCGCCGCCGCGCAAGTGCAACAGCCGGCCGAGCAGGCCGCCGACAACCTGAGCGTGAGCAACGCGATCGGGTCGCTGCGGCTGATCGGCAATGCCGACTGGCCCGACATCGTCGATCGCAGCAGCGCGACGATGCAGTTGCTGCTGCGCTCGCCCGCATTCGAGGCCGAGCGCGCCGACACGCGTGACGATACGCTGCACGCGATCGAGCTGCTGGCGCGCCGCAGTGGCCGTTCCGAAACCGAAGTCGCGCAGACCTTGACCGACCTGATGCAGGGTGCCGACGCCACGCCGCACGCCGCTGCTGCATCGGAGAGCACAGGCGCGGTGGCGAGTCACTGGTTGCATGGCGCTGGTCGGCCTAAGCTGGTGCGCCGGCTCGGGCTGCATGAAGCGAGTGCGCAACTCTGGCAGCAGGCCCGACTCCGCCTCGCCTTGCCCGCCTACCTCGGCACGCTGGCAGCGGGCACGATCGGCCTCGTCGCCTGGATGCTGGTGCCGCACAGCCAAGCGCTGGGCCACACCGATGTGCCGTTGTGGCTGAGCCTCATCGCGGCGCTGTTGCTGCTGTTCCCGGCCTCGGAGGCGGTGGTCGCGGTCATCAACCGGCTGATCAGCGAATCGGCGCGCCCGAGCCGATTGCCGCGCCTCTCGCTTGCGCACGGCATTCCGCCCGAGCACCGCGTGATGGTCGTGATCCCCGGCATGCTGACGAGCCGCAGCACGGCCGACGAGCTCACCCACCGGCTCGAACTGCACCACCTCGCCAACCCGGAGCGTCACGCACAGTTCGCGCTGTTGACCGACTGGGCCGATGCCGACACCGCCACGCTCGCGTCGGACACACCCTTGCTCGACGCCGCGGTGCGCAACATCGCCGCGCTGAACGCGCGTTACGCCCCTGCGGCCGACCGCGCGCCGCGCTTCATCGTGCTGCACCGCGCACGCACCTTCAGCGAAACCGAGCAACGCTTCATCGGCTGGGAGCGCAAGCGCGGCAAGCTCGAGCAACTGATCGAATTGCTCGCCGCACTCACTGCCAGCGCGGTCGCACCAAGGCCGTTCATCGACCTCGGCGAATGGTCGCGCGCAGAGCCCGGCACTCGTTACGTCGTCACGCTCGACGGCGACACACAGCTGCCACCCGGCCGCTTGCGCGATCTCGTCGGCGTGGCCGCGCACCCGCACAACCAGCCGCAAGTCGACCCCATCACGCGCACCGTGACGCAGGGCTACGGCATCCTGCAGCCGCGCGTCGTGACGCCGCTGCCGGCGCCGAAAGACTTCACGCTCTACCACTGGCTGTTCTCAGGCCAATGCGGCATCGACCCGTACAGCGCCGCGAGCTCCGAGGTTTATCAGGACGTGTTCAGCGAGGGCACCTTCACCGGCAAGGGCCTGCTCAACGTGGCGGCCATGCAGGCGGTGCTGGCCAACCGCCTGCCCGACGGCCGTGTGCTCAGCCACGACCTGCTCGAAGGCTCGCTCGCGCGCTGCGCCGCCGTCACCGACATCACCGTGATCGAAGACGCGCCCTTCCACGCCGACGTGGCCGGCTCACGCGTGCACCGCTGGACGCGCGGTGACTGGCAACTGTTGCCGTTCATCTTCAGCAGCAAGCAATACGGCATGCGCGCGATCAACCGCTGGAAGATGCTCGACAACCTGCGCCGCTCGCTGGTGGCGCCGATGTCGCTCGCGCTGCTGATGCTCGCGCTCGCGAGCGGCGTGGTCGCACCGGTGGCGGCACTCGCGCTCGTGCTGGCAGCGCTGATCGCCGGGCCGCTGATGGGTGCGGTGGCCGGCTTCGCTCCGAGCCGCGACGGCATCGCGAAGCGGCACTTCTACCGCATGGCTTTTACCGATTTGCGCCGCACTGCCGCGAGCGGCCTGTGGCTGCTGGCGCAGTTGCTGCAGCTCGCGCTGATGAGCCTGGACGCCGTGGTTCGCACGCTGTGGCGCATGGCGGTCAGCCGCCGCCACCTGCTGGAGTGGAAAACGGCTGCCGCCGCGCAAGCCGCATCGTCGACGCGCTGGCAAGCGATTTTGCGCAAGCACAGCGCCGTGTCGATCAGCGCACTCGCGCTCTGGATCGGACTGTTGGCAGTGCGGACGCCGTCGATCGCGCTCGCCACGGTGCTCTGCGCCGCCTGGGCCGCTTCACCGGTCTGGACCTGGTGGGTCAGCCGCCCACGACCGCCCAAGCGCGACGCCGCGCTGCCACCAGCCGACCAAACTTACCTGGAAGACGCCGCGCGCGACACCTGGCGTCTGTTCGAGCGCTGCGTCGGCCCCGACGACAATTATTTGCCGCCCGACAACCTGCAGCTCACACCGCACACGATGGTCGCGCACCGCACATCGCCGACCAACATCGGCCTGTACCTGCTCTCGGCGGCCTGTGCGCGCCAGTTCGGCTGGATCGGCACGCAAGACCTGATAGGCCGGCTCGAAGCCACGCTCGCGACGATGGACGAATTGCCACGCCACCGTGGCCACTTCTTGAACTGGTACGACACCGAGCGCAAGGCTGCACTGTTGCCGATGTACGTGTCGACGGTCGACAGCGGCAACCTCAGTGGTCACCTGCTCGCCGTCGCGCAGGCCTGCATCGAGCTCGCTCGCGCGCCGTACGACACGGGCGCCGCACGGCGCGCGATCGCGGCCTCGCAGGCGCGCATCGAGCCGCTGCGCGTAGCCGCAGCTCAGGCCTTGCCCGATGGCGCGCTACAACGCCTGCTCGCCCTGCCCGACCCTATCGCCGATGTGGCGGATCGGCCGGAGTGGCTCGACGGCCTGCTGCGCAGTGCGGCCGATGAAATAAGCACGCTGCTGACGGACGACAGTGCCGCGCTCGCGCCTACGCCGCTCGACCTGTTCGCGTGGCGCGCGACCGATCACCTCGCCACCCTGCGCAGCGCACTCGTCGATGCGAATGCGCGAACCCCGGCCCGAGCACAGACGCAGCGCGTCGGCGCCGGCGTTGACATACCGGTCACCGACGACGCGATGCACCGCCTGCATCAGCTTGCCGCACGCTGCGAGGCGCTCGCATGGGCCGCAGATTTCACTTTTCTGTACCACCGCAAGCGCCACCTGTTTCACATCGGCTTTCGCGTCGCCGAGCAGCAGCTCGACGCGAGCTTCTACGACCTGCTCGCCTCCGAATCGCGCCTGACCAGCCTGCTCGCCATCGCCAAGGGCGATGTGCCGGTGAACCACTGGGCCGCGCTCGGCCGGCCGTTCTATGCGGTCGGCGCCTATGCCGGGCTGCGCTCGTGGTCGGGATCGATGTTCGAGTACCTGATGCCCACGCTGGTGCTCGACGAGCCGCAAGGCAGCGTGCTGCGCGACGCCTGCCAGGCGGCGATCCGCGAGCAGGTGGCGTTCGGCTACGCGCAGCACGTGCCGTGGGGCATTTCTGAATCGGCCTACGCCGCGAGCGACCACACACTGGCCTACCAGTACGCGCCGCAAGGCGTGCCGCGCTCGGCGCTGCGGCGCACGCCGGTCGACGAACTGGTGATCGCGCCGTATGCGACGGCGCTCGCGGCGCAGGTCACGCCGCACCTCGCCGTGGCCAATTTCGCGCGCATGGAGCAGCTCACGCCGCGCGCCCGCTACGGCTTCATCGAGGCGCTCGATTTCAGCCCCGGCCGGCAGACCGCGACCGAGGGCTTCGCACGTGTCGACACCTTTATGGCGCACCACCAGGGCATGAGCATCGTCGCGATTGCCAACGTGCTGCTCGACGGCACGCCGCGCCGCTGGGGCATGGCCAACCCGCACATCGAAGCCGTGGGCTCGCTGCTTCACGAGCGCGCGCCGCGCGAGGTTTCGCTGCTGCTCGCGCCGCCGCCCGGCCCGTCGGCCGACGCGCGCCAACGCCGCACCCCGGGCATGCTGCGCGAACTCGTGCCCGGCATGACCGCGCTCGCGCCGACGCACCTGCTTTCGAACGGCCGCTACAGCGTGGCGCTGCGTGCCAACGGCGCAGGCTGGAGCCGTTGGGGCAAGGTCGGCATTTCACGCACACGCGACGACTTGCTTCGCGATGCGTACGGAGGCTTCATTTACCTGCGCTGGGATCGCCAGCCGCAGGCGGTGTCGATCACGCAGCATCCGGCGCCCGACCCCGCCGCGCACTACCAAAGCACCTACCACGCCGACCGGGTCTGCTTCGACGCCACCTGGCCCGAGCTCAACGCGCACAGCACGGTCTGGGTCAGCCCGGAAGACGACATCGAGTTCCGTGAAATCGAGCTGCGTAACCTGAGCGACCGGTTGCTCGATCTGGAGTTGATGTCGGCCTTCGAGATCACCCTTGCCGCACCGAGCGCCGATGAAGCGCACCCTGCTTTCTCGAACCTGTTCTTGCGCTCCGCGTGGCAGCCAGCGCAGCAGGCGCTGATGTTCGAGCGCAAGCCGCGCCTGCCGACCGAAGCGGCCTGTCATGCGGCTCATTTTTTGGCCGAGACCGACCCTGCCGTGCTTGGCCTGCGCGTGCAGACCGACCGCCTCGGCTGGCTCGGCCGCAACCGCGATGCGAGCCAGCCGCTTGCCGCGTTCCCGCCATTGCCCGTGTTGCTAGGCGGTGCGCTTGAGGCGCCGCTCGACACCGGCCTCGACCCGGTCTGCGCACTCTCGGTGCGCTTGCAGCTCGCGCCGCACAGCAAGATTCGTTTGACGTTTTGCACCGCGGCCGCCGACAACCGCGCCACGCTCGATGCCGTGATCGACAAGCACCGCCAGCGCGGTCCGGTCGAGCGCGCCTCGCTGATGTCGGCCACGCTGACCGGCATCCGGCTGCGCGAACTCGCGATCAACGCCGAGAACTTAGCTGCGATCCAGACGCTGACGACCGCCGTCGTGATGCACGTCACCCGGCCGCAAGACGCGCCGCGAGAGCGCACCGAGGCTTGCGATCGGCGGTTTCTGTGGCGCTTCGGCATCTCGGGCGATCGGCCGATCGTGCTGGTGTCGGCCAGTACACCGCCGGGCTTGGGGCTGCTCGGCTCTCTGGTGCAGGCGCTGCGAGTTTGGTCGTGGTCAGGCGTGGCTTGCGACCTGGTCGTGGTCAACGCCGAGCCGGCCTCTTACCTGATGGCGCTGCAGCGCGATCTGGCGGCGCTGCGCGAGCAGTTCACGGCACAAGACGGCGGTCAGCCGTCGGGCGCGAACACGAGCTTTCAGGTGCTGCGGGCTGACGAGCTCAGCGCCGACGAGCTCGGCACCTTGCGCACACTGGCGCGGGTGCATTTCAACGCCGACGGCCGGCCGCTCACGCATCACATGCAGGAGTGGGCGGAGCAGCACGAAGCCGCGCTCGAAGAGCGCAGCGCCCCTTCGGTCACGGCGTTGGCGGTGGCCGCGGGTGCGGGCGCCGAGCCGCGCATCTCGAAAGGCCAGTTCATCGCCGAGAGCGGCGAATTCCGCTTCGATGCGAGCGTGTTCCAGCGGCCTGCGCGACCGTGGGTCAATGTGCTCGCGAACCCGGATTTCGGCTCGCACATCTCGGAGGCCGGCGGCGGCTACAGCTGGGCGTTGAACAGCCGCCTGAACCAGCTCACACCGTGGTCGAACGACGCACTCGCCGACCCCCCCGGCGAGTGGTTCTTGTTGCAAGACACGCGCTCGCGCGAACTCTGGAGCGTCGCGCCCTCGGCCTGGGCCGACCCGACCGTCAACTACCGCGTCGCGCACGGCCAGGGCTACAGCGTGATCAGCCACCGGCGTGGTGACCTCGAAGTGAGCGCGGCCTGGTGCGTCGATGCGCAAGCATCGGTCAAGCAGGTGCGGCTGCGGCTCGTCAACCGCGGCCACCGCACCCAACGGCTGCGCGTGATCGGCATCGCCGAATGGATCATGGGCGGCAGCCGCAGCGACCGCGGCAGCACCGACACCGCCGCGTTCACGCAGCACTTGCCGGGCATCGATGGCCGTGCCGATGGCCGCACCGATGCCGATAGAAATACCGATGCCGATAGAAATACCGATACCGAGACCGCACCGCCCCGCCGCGTCACGACCCTCACCTGCACCCAGCGCGACCGTTCGGCGGGCTTCGGCGAGGGCACGGCGTTCTTCGCGCTGACGACCACTGGCAACGACGCACCCGACTGGACCTGCGACCGCCGCGAGTGTTTCGACGCACGCGGCCGGCTGGCGGTGCCTGACGATTTCGGCCAGCGCAGCGGTGCCGGCCTCGACCCTTGCGCGGCCCTGTCGAGCTTGATCAAAATCCCCGCGGGCGAAACCGCGGAGTGCGTGTTTCTGCTCGGATTCGGCGCGAACGCGACCCTCGCGCGCCAGCTCGCCACCACCGCCACCACCGTGTCGGCCAAGGCGCGCC
Organism: Rhizobacter sp.; assembly: GCA_031363645.1. Lineage (GTDB taxonomy): Bacteria > Pseudomonadota > Gammaproteobacteria > Burkholderiales > Burkholderiaceae_C > LMDS01. The sequence goes on from JANLUW010000531.1 coordinate 30,167, forward strand.
TGGAAGCCACCTGCGCGATGTGGGACGCACTGCTGGGCGCGACCGTCGTCAAGACGCCCGACCCGTTGTTCGACGTGATGGTCAACCGCTGGCTGATGTACCAAACCGTTGCCTGCCGGTTGTGGGCGAAGGCCGGCTTTTACCAGGCCGGCGGTGCGTTCGGCTTTCGCGACCAGCTGCAAGACGCGATGGCGCTCGCCTGGGCCGAGCCCGACATGCTGCGCCGCCAGATCGTGCTCAACGCATCGCGCCAGTTCGCCGAGGGCGATGTGCAGCACTGGTGGCACGCGCCCACTGGCGCGGGGGTGCGAACCCACTTTTCCGACGATCTGCTGTGGCTGCCGCACGCCTGCGCGCACTACCTTCGTTGCACCGGCGATGCCTCGCTGCTCGACGAACAAATTGCGTTCATCGAGGGCAGCCCGATTCCCGAAGGCGCCGAAGACGCGTACTACGTGCCGGCCATCAGTGACATCACCGCCACGGTGTTCGAGCACGGTGCGCGCGCGCTCGACCACAGCCTTCGGACCGGCGCTCACGGCCTGCCGCTGATGGGCACGGGCGACTGGAACGACGGCATGAACCGGGTCGGCGCCGAAGGCCGCGGCGAATCAGTCTGGCTCGCATGGTTTCTGTGTGATTTGGTCGACGACTACGCGCCGATCGCACGCGCCCGCGGCGAGACCGCGCGCGCACGCCGCTGGGAAGATGCGGCGCGCGACTGGCGCGCCGCGCTGCAGCGCGAAGCCTGGGACGGCCAGTGGTACAGAAGAGCGTTCTTCGACAACGGCACGCCACTCGGCTCGAACACCAACACCGAATGCCGCATCGACCTGATCGCGCAATCGTGGGCCGTGATTTCCAATGCCGCCACGCCGGCCTTCCAGCGCATGGCGATGGCCGCGCTCGAGTCGCATCTCGTCGATACCGACGCCGGCCTCATCAAGCTGCTCACGCCTGCCCTGCAACATCAGCAGCCGAGCGCAGGCTACATCCAGGCCTATCCGCCCGGCGTGCGTGAGAACGGCGGGCAGTATTCGCACGCTGGCGTTTGGGCCATGATCGCGCAAGCAATGAGCGGCGACGGCGACGCAGCCTACCGCTACTTCACCTACCTGAGCCCGGCGCACCGTTCGGTGCACGCGACGCGCGCACAGCCCTACGCGATAGAGCCTTACGTGATGGCCGGCGATGTGTACACCGAAGCACCCTACGTGGGCCGCGGTGGCTGGAGCTGGTACACCGGCTCGGCCGCGTGGATGCACCGCGCGGCGCTGGAGCACCTGTTCGGCATGCAGCAGCGCGGCGACGAGATCGGTTTCACGCCATGCCTGCCCTCGCATTGGCCGCAGGCCGAGCTCACGCTCAAGCGCGGCGGCCGCAGCTTGCGCGTGATCTTCTGCCGCACCGGCAACGAGCCTGCGACGCAGGGTGCCCACTTCGAGCTGCAGCGCGGCCAGATGCTGCATTGGTCTGATCTGCCCGAACACGGCACGGCCTTGCTCAAGCTCGACGCCGCGGCCGCCGCACCGGCCGTGCGCGCACTGTCGCTGCCGGTGAACTGAAAGACTGCAGCGCCGCGCGGTGCCGTCCTACAACGGCGGGCGCGCTGCGCCGATGGGCCGGCAAGCAACGCGTGCTTACAGTTTGCGGATTGACCGAGGGGGTCATTTAAGACCCCGCATCCAAAGGAGAGCGCGATGCTTAAGTGGGCCCTGATATTCGCCGTGATCGCTGCCGTGGCGGGCCTGTTCGGTTTCACCGGCATCGCTGCTGGCGCGGCCGGCATCGCAAAAATCCTGTTCATCGTTTTCCTCGTGCTGTTCGTGGTGGTGGTGCTGCTGGCCCTGTTGGGCATCGGCGCCGTCAGCTAGTCCGACCCAGCCCAAAGTTCACCTTAAGGAGCCTTTCATGAGCGCGAACAAAGAACCTCGCAACGTCACGAAGTTGCCGACCACCAGCGGCGAGCGCCTGGTGCTAAACGAGCAAGGCTTGACCGACGCGAAACGCTCGCTCGATCAAGGCGCTGTGGTGCCGAGCTATGGCCCGTGGCGTGAAGACATCATCAGCCTGCTCAACGATTCACTCGCGACCGAGCTTGTTTGTGTGATGCGCTACAAGCGCCACCATTTCACTGCCAAAGGCCTGGCCTCGCCGAAGATCGCCGAGGAATTCATGGTGCACGCGCTCGAAGAAACGGGGCATGCCGACGAGATCGCCGAACGCATCGTGCAACTCGGTGGCGAGCCCGATTTCTCGCCCGCGCGCCTGCTCGAACGCAGCCATGCCGACTACGACGATTCGACCGACCTCAAGGCCATGATCAAGGCCAACCTGATCGCCGAACGCGTGGCGATCGAGGCTTACACGCAGATGATTCATTTGATCGGCGACAAAGACTCGACCACGCGCCGCATGCTCGAAAGTATCTTGAGCCAGGAGCAGGAACATGCCGACGAACTGAGCGACTGGATGACCGACTGATCGAGGCCAATCGGTGGCCGGCCCAAGCGCCACCCGTCAAGTCATAATTCTTATCAACCCTTCTGGAGATTCACCATGAAATTGCGCACTTCCATCGCTTCGGCCATCGCCGTCATCGCCCTCGTCACTGCCTCGGGTTGCGCGGTCACACGCGGTCAGGAAACCGTCGGCGCGTATGTCGACGACGCCTCAATCACGACCTCGGTCAAGGCGCGCTATGTCGACAACGCCGCGGTCGACGCTTCGTCGATCAAGGTCGAAACATTGAACGGCACCGTGATGTTGTCGGGCTTCGCGAAGAACGCAGCCGAGCGCAGCACCGCCGAAGACATCGCGATGAAGGTCAAGGGCGTGAAGAGCGTCAAGAACGGCATAGCGGTTCGCCCGTAAGCGCACTCCGCTTTCAACACGCCGGCGCGTTGCCGGCGCGCGCAAAACGCCCCGCGTTCCCCGTGAATGGCGGGGCGTTCCATTGCAACCTCTCGAAAAACCCATGACTGTTGCTGCCCCTCCCACGAACCCGGTACCACAAAAGGTCGGAGCGACGCCCACCTCCAGCTACGCGACCACCGTGCTCGCGGTGTTGGCTGTGATCGTGGCGCTGTGGTGGGGTCGCAGTTTCATGGTGCCGCTGACCGCCGGTTTGATGCTGGCGATGCTGGTGGTGCCGGTGACCGCATGGCTTACGCGTTGGCTGCGCCTGCGCATCATCGCGACCACGCTGACGCTCGCGCTCGTGTTGTCCTTGCTCGGCCTCGCGGGGGCTGCTTTCGGGGGACAACTCGGGCGCGTGGCGGGTCGCGTGCCCGACATGATTAGCCTGGTTGCGCAACAAATCACCGACACCGAGCCGGGTTCGGATTCGGTGATCGAGCGTGCCCGCGTGGCGTTCCGGGAGCTCGACCGCGCGGCCGACCGCTTCGGCAGTGTGAAACCGATGATCCCGGTTTTCCAGACTACGCGGGCAAAGGCGGCTGCTGCCAAACAGGCCGAAGCAGCAGCCAGCGCGGCAACCGTGGCCCCGCCGCAGGCGAGCCTGTCTCAAACCGCGACGGTCGCGCTGCGCGAAAGCGCTGTGAGTGGTTCGAGTGCGTTGCTGAAGCTGGCGGGCGACCTGATCATCGTTTTTTTCGTTGCCTTCTTCGTGCTCGCCGGTGGTCACCCGCTGGCCGAGCGGTTCCTCGACCTCTGGGCCGCGAACCCCGAGCAACGCGCGCGTGCCGAACATGCCGCGAATGAATGCGTGCGGCAGATTCGCATCTACGGCGGCGTGCTGCTGGTGACGAACACCATTGTCGGTCTCGCGGTATGGGCTGCGTTCGCATTCGCCGGGCTGCCCGATGCCGGCGGTTGGGGCGTGACGGCTGCGGTGCTGCACGTCGTGCCCTACCTCGGCATGGCGCTGCTCACCGGCCTCGGCGCGGCCGAAAGCTTTCTCGCCCACGGCACGCTCGGGTCGGCGTTCGGAATGGCGGCCTTTTTGGTGCTGTTGTCGACCTTGATCGGCACCGTCGTCACCGCCTGGCTGCAAGGCCGCGCCGCGAAGATGAATGCCACAGCGGTGTTCATCGGCGTCGTTTTTTGGGGCGCGCTGTGGGGCGTGTGGGGCCTGCTGCTCGGGCCTGCGCTGGTGGTGCTGCTCAAGGTCGTGGCCGAACACACGCGGCCCGGCCAGCGGTTGGCCAACCTGATGCAGGGCTGACCTTGGACATGAAAGCGTTGATCGACCTGCTGATGACCTCCGGCCGCCTGCCGGCCCGTGCGCTGCGCTTGCTGTGGGCGGCGCTGCAACGCTACCTCGATGCCGGTGGCATGCGCCAGGGTGCGGCGGTAGCGTTCTATGCAGCGTTCTCGATCGCGCCGCTGCTCGTGGTCGTGACCGGCGTGATGGTCTGGCTGCTCGGCAACGACGCCGCGCAGGCCGCGCTGCTCGACGCGGTGCAACGCCTGATCGGCGCGAACGAGACCAAGACCCTGTCCGACCTGCTCGCGCAACGCGCCGTCGCGCGAGTGGGCACGCAGCAGGCGGCCTTCGGATCCTGGCTCGCACTCGGCACGACGCTGGTCGGCGCGACCGGCGTATTCATCGAGTTGCGTTCTGCACTGCAGGCAATGTTGGGCGAATCCGACGGCGCGTTCAGCTGGTGGCAACTCGTGCGCGTGCGCCTGCTGGCGATCGGCGTGGTGCTGGGCTGCGGCTTCTTGCTCTCGGTCGCGATGCTGGCGCAAACGGTCTCGCTGCTCGCCCTGAAGTGGGCGTCGACGAATTGGCCGGTGCTCGCGCCGCTGCTCGGCGCGGTCGAGACACTGTGGTCTTGGGCGGTGATCGCACTGCTGTTCGGGCTGATGATCCGGTGGCTGCCGAACGCGCGGTTGCCAATGCGGCACGCGCTTGTCGGCGCGGCTGTGGCGGCGGGCCTGTTCATGATCGGCCGCTATGGCATCAGCCTTTACATCGCGACGACGGCCACCAGTTCCGCGCTCGGTGCCGCAGGCTCGTTCGCTGCGCTGCTGGTGTGGGTGTATTGGTCGAGTCAGATCTTTTTGCTCGGCGGCGCGGTGGCGGTCGAGCTCGGGCACCCGGAGAAGGTTGCGCGTGATTCGGCCCGGCCACTCGCCGGGTTCGCAGCCCGCTCTACTTCTTGAGCTTGCGGTAAGCGGTGTCGGCCTCGGGCGCGCGGCTGGTGTCCTGCACGCCGCGTTCGAGGTCGCGCTTGCCTTGTTGCACCCGACCGCTCGGCACGCCGCCCGTCATGCCAGCGCTTTCGTCTCGCTCGTGCGGCATCGGCGGTGAGGAAGAATCGGCGGGCGAGGTCAGGTCGACGTGGGCTTCGCGAGGCTCGGGCTTCGGCGGGGTCTTGCGGCGTGGGGTGGTGCTCATCGATGACCTCTGGAAACGGGTGGATGCTCGCTGCAGCGTATCCAGCCGATCCTGCAGGCGCGATGAGTTTTGCCCGAAAGCCGCGTAGGACAGCGCCGGCACTTCAAAGGGTGGCCGCGGCGTCCGGTCAGATCAACGGCCGCGGCACCGGCTTGCCATCGCCGTAAAGATCGGCGTTGCGGGTCAGCGCGCGCACGTCGAGCAAATGCAGGCGCCCGTCTTCGATGTGGTGAAGCCCGCGCCGCTCCAACTTGCGCAAAGTTTTGTTGGTGTGCACCAGCGACAGCCCAAGACCGTCGGCGATGTGCTGCTGCGTGAGCGGGAACGGCATGCCTAGCGCAGGGTCGACCTCGGGCATCAGCGCCGCGACGCTTGTAGAGCAGCACCAGCAAGGTCGCGATGCGCTCCTCGGCGTTGCGCCGGCCGACCGAGAGCAAGGTGTCGTCGACGACCGATTCCTCGTGCGCCGTGAGCCAAGTCACCGCGAAACCGAGCGTGGGCGCAGAGCGGTGCAGTTCCCAGACAGCGTCGCGCTGGAACACGCAGAGCGCGACATCGGTCAACGCCTGCACGCCGTGCGCCGAGGCGTCGCCCATCTTTTGCTGCACGCCGATGAAGTCGCCCGCCAGCAGGAAGTTCAGGATCTGGCGCCGGCCATCGCTGAGCGTTTTGTAGCGAAACGCCCAGCCGCTCAGCAGCGTGTAGAGCGGCGCGTTGGTTTGGCCTTCGTGGATGATGCTGCGGTCGGCCTGCACCACGACCTGTTCGCGCTTGAGCGATTCGATCAGCGCCACTTCGGCCGGCGCGTGTTCGTTGAACAGCGGCAGCGCACGCAACGGGCAGGCTTGGCAGGACACGAGTTTCACGCAGACAGTTTTCGCAACCGGCGCCCTGCGGCGCCTAAGAAAAAGCCGGCTAACGCCGGCTTTTCTTGATTCAAAACGCGACTCAGCTCTTCTTGAACTTCGCCTTCGCGGCGCTCATGCAAGCCGACTTCGCGTCACCGGCGAGTGCACCGCACTTTTCGCTCGCGACCCTGTAGTCGGCATCGCGCTTGTCTTCGGTGGCCTCCTTGCGCGCCTCGCCGACTTGTCTGCTCATCTTGGCATCGGCGATGGCTTTGGTGTGGGCTGCCTTGGCTTCGACCTTGCACACTTCCTTGTCGTTGGCGCCCTTGTCGTCGCACATTTCCTTTGCGACGGCGTAGTCACCGTCGGCCTTCGCGACCGCTATTCTGTTCGAGTCGGCCGGCTTGCCGGTGTAGTTGTATTCGGCCTCGGCCCTGGCGACGTTTTCCTTGGCCTTGGCTTGTTCGGTGCAAATGTCTTTCTTGTTTTCTTTGTACGCATCGCAAACGATTTTGTCGGCCTTGTACTCGGCGCTGATGCGGCCCGTGGCGGCGTCGTAGTCGGTCTTGTTGCCTGCCGCCGCAAAGGCGCCCGAGACGGCGAACATGGCGGCAACAGCGATGGCTGTCTTGCAGTTTTGGAGCGTGATCATGGTGTGGTCCTGACAGGTTCGCGGTGAGAGTCCCGCGGTGCCCGAAGTATGAAAAACCAGATTGCGCCGATACAGCGGACGCCACCGCAACGAGGCGTAGTTTTTCTCCTACCGCCGCACCGGTTTCGGGGCCTTGGCCGGCCCGGGCGCCGCCAGCAGCGGCTTGGCCACGATTCGCTGCGAAAGCGCGCGGCAGGCATCGTCACCACGCTTGGCGTCAGCGCTGCTGCCCACGTCCATCAGCGGGATGAGCGCGGCCAGCGGGTTGATCAGCGCGAGCAGCGCCGAAGCGCCAAGCCGCGCGGCGAGCTTGCCTTTTTCGACCGAAACGCTCGGGCTCCCGAAGCTGCCACGCAAGAGGATCGGTGTGCGCAGCGCGAGCGGGCTGAAGTCTTTCGGCGTCGCGACGACGCGCAGGTCGAGCGCTTCGGTCGCGAGCGAGAGCGAGCCATCGACCCAGAGCGTGGTGTCGGGCGTGTCGAGCACCAGCACACGCGGCTTGAGCAGCCCTTGCTCGACGACCAGATCGGCCACCGTGCAGGTCACGGGCAACGAATCGTCACCCTTGATCAGCATGCCGAGGCCTTGCGCGATGTCGAGCCCCGCAGCCTCGACTGCCAAGTGTGAGACCGTGCCGCCGACGAGTTGCATGCGCATCGCGCCGCGCAGGCTGCCGAGGATCGCCGCGGTCGACTTGCCCTGCCCAGCCACACGCGCTTCGCCGCTCAGGTTGCCTGTGATGTACGGCGGCGCGTTGTCGGCACGGGACTGCTTGATCCAGCTCTCGAGCCGCACGCCGGTCCAGCGCAAATCGGCGGTCCACAGCGCCTGCGGCTTGCGGCCGTCGAGCTGCACGGTGCCGAACAGTCGCCCTTGGCCGGTGCGGGCATCGAACTCGCGCAGCGTGAGCACGCCATCGGCCAGCACGAGGTGGGTGCGGAGTGGTTTGAGCGGCTCCAGGATGCTGCTGCCGAGGTCCAGGTTGTCGATGTCGATCAGCACGTTGGCATTCATCGCGCGCAGTGCCGGCAGGTCAAACTCGCGGTCGGGCAACACGTGGCCGGTCTTTGCGCTCACGCGCTTTGCCGAGGCATCCGCAACCGCGACGTCTGGCACAGCGGCTGATTTTTTCGCAGGCGCGCCGACTGCGGGGCCGAGGTCGGCCAGCACCAAACTCGCGCCCGTCAAACGGCCGGCGAGCATCGGCTTGCTCGGGCGCGGGTCGTACGTGAACGCACCTTTGAGGTGGCTCGAGCCGATCGCCGCGTCGTCGATCAGGGTGCTCCAGACCACGCCGTCTTTGGCGATCAGGCCGTGCGCACGAAACGGCCCGGTGCTCGGCAGCGTCACGCGCAGCGGGTCGCCCACCGCAGCGAGAGACGGGCCCTCCACCGTGAAGCGGCCCTTGAGCGCGGTGAGGTGCAGCGCGTCGGTGGCGGTGCCCTTGAACACGACGCGGGCACCGCCGATGCGCGCATCGAGGTTCACCGGCAGCGCCACCGCTTCGGCCTCTTCGGCGATCACCGGCAGCACGCCGCTGGTTTGCAAATCGATGCGCAGCGGCTTCTTCTGGTAGCTGCCTTTCGCGTTGAACACCAAGCCGGTGGCGCTGCCATTCGCCTGCACGCCGGTGGCCGAAACGTTCGAGCCGTCGACCAGCGAATAGGTCGCGTCGAGCTCGGCGGCGATCAGCGCATCGCGCAACACCAGCGTGCCCGAGTCGACCTGCAGCCGATTGAACACAGGCATTCGCGTCGGCTTCTCGGTCGTGTCAGGCACGTTGGTTTGCTTGCCGAATTGCCACGACGCACGGCCATCGGCGAGGCGCTCGATGCGGCTGTCGATATTCGCCGCGCGCAGCTCGCGAATGCGCAAAGGTTCGCCACGGCTCGCGCGCCACAGGTCGCCGTAACCCAGCTTCAGGCGCGCTTCGCGTGCGAGCAGCGTGTACGGTGCCTGGCTCCAGCTCGGCGGGCCGACCTCGATGTACGCGGCATCGATTCGGATGCCGCCGAGCAAATGAATTTTGACGTTGGGGCTGGTCGCAGGATCTGCGCTGAGGCTGACGTGCCGCTGCAGCGCGGTACCAAGTGCGCGCTGCATCGGCGCCGCGAGAAACGGCCATCCGAGCGCCTCGAAGGTGCCGAACGCGATAACGATGGCAGCGAGCCCGCCGCCCACGATCCAACGCCAGCGAACGGGTTTTGAAGTCGGTTCAGTCATCACTTTATCCTCGCATACAAGGCGCGGCCGACCCATCGGGCGCGCCCGCCTTCGCCTGTGGGTGCGGTCCTACAGCGGATCGCTGCGCCGTCTTGTTTTCATTGCCTCGGGGTTCAGCGCGGTCGGCGGCTTGCCGGCGTTGGGCCCGAAACCGAGCGCGGCGATCAGGTTGTCCACCGCGAGGTTGGCCATCGCGCGCCGCGTGGGCAAGCTCGCGCTGGCGATGTGCGGTGTGAGCACCACGTTGGGCACGGTCAGCAGGTCGCGGTGCACGGCAGGCTCGCCTTCAAACACGTCGAGCCCGGCGGCAGCGATGGTTTTGTCGCGCAGCGCCCGCGCAAGCGCGGCGTCGTCGACGATGCCGCCGCGCGCGATGTTGGTGAGCGTCGCGGTCGGCTTCATCAGCGCGAGCTCGGCCGCGCCGACGAGGTGGTGCGAGGCCGCGCTGTAGGGCACGACGATCACGAGGTGGTCGCTTTCGCGCAGCAACGCCTCCTTGCTCACCCATCGCGCGCCGAGTTCGGCCTCGATCGCCGCATCGAGCTTCGAGCGGTTGTGATAGATCACATTCATGCCGAAGCCGAGCGCGCCACGCCGCGCGATCGCCTGCCCGATGCGGCCCATGCCGAGCACGCCCAACGTCGCTCCGTGAACATCGGTGCCGGCGAATGCGTCGACACTCCATTTCGTCCACGCGCCGCTGCGCAAGAAACGCTCGCTCTCGGCGATGCGCCGTGCCGCGGCCATCATCAGTGCGAAGCCGAAGTCAGCCGTCGTTTCGGTGAGCACATCGGGCGCGTTGCTCACGACCACGCCGTGCGCGGTGCAGGCCGGCACGTCGACGTTGTTGTAGCCGACCGCCATGCTGCACACGGCCTCGAGCTGCGGGCAGGCCGCGAGCAGTGCGGTGTCGATCGGCTGCGTGCCGGTGATGAACACGCCGGCCTTGCCCTGCAGGTGCGCGATCAATGCAGCCGGCGACCAAACCCCATCGGCCTCGTTGGTCTCGACCTCGATGTGTTCGCGCATGCGATCGACGATGTCGGGAAAAACAGCGCGGCAGACGAGTACCGAGGGCTTCATGGTGCTGCTGTTCATCGTCAATCGAGAAAGCGCACGAAGCCGGCGACCGGCTCGCGCTCGGTCACCAGCGTGTTCTCGACCGCGGCCGGGTCAGCCCAGCCGAGCGACATGCCGCACACCACCTGCTCGTCGTCGGGCATGCCGATGTGCGCACCGATGATGCGGTGGAACTGGGTGAAGGCGGCCTGCGGGCAGGTGTCGAGCCCGCGGCCGCGGG
>JANLUW010000563.1:0-4066 GCA_031363645.1 Rhizobacter sp.
TTGGTCGCCACGCGCGCGCACCACTTCAGCGCCGAGAGCTGCCAGCCGCCGGTACCGAAACCGGTCTTGAGCTTGGTGATGCAAACCTTGCCGGGGCCAACGCCGACCTTGGTCGCGTCGGCGCCCCAGTTTTCGAGGTCGATCACCGCCTCGGGCGTGGCGACGTTGCCGGCGATCACGAACGTACTCGGCAACTTTTGCTTGATGAAGGCGATCATTTTCTGAACGCTGTCGGCGTGGCCGTGCGCGATGTCGATCGTGATGTAGTCGGCGCCGATGCCTTCGGCCGCGAGCTTATCGATGACCGCGCAGTCGGCGGCTTTGACGCCGAGGCTCAGCGAAACGATCAGCCCTTTTTGGCGCATCTTGCGTGCAAAGGCCAGGTTGTCGACATCGAACCGGTGCATCACGTAGAAGTAGCCGTTCGCGGCCAACCACTCGGTGATCGGCTCGTCGACGACGGTCTTCATGTTCGCCGGCACCACCGGCAAGTTGAAGGTGTGCGCGCCGAAGGCGATCGACGCATCGCACTCCGAACGGCTCTCGACGCGGCACTTGCGCGGCAGCAGCAACACGTTGTCATAGTCGAAAATTTCCATGGTGTGTGGTCTGCCGTTTCGCCAATAAAAAACCGGGCGCGAAAAATTCGGGCCCGGTACCAAATTCTACGCGGCCCCTAAACTGCGCCCGTTGCCAAAGACCCCTGACCGTCCCGTGCTCGACGCCACCACTAAACGCCTGCTCCCCTGGGTCGTCGCGATCGCATTTTTCATGCAGACGCTCGACGGCACGATCCTCAACACCGCGCTGCCGACGATGGCCAAAGACTTCGGCGAAAGCCCGTTGCGCATGCAGTCGATCGTGATCGCTTACCTGCTGACGGTGGCGCTCTTCATCCCCGCTTCGGGCTGGCTCGCCGATCGCTTCGGCACGCGGCGCGTTTTCATCGCGGCGATCGTGTTGTTCAGCCTCGGCTCGCTGCTGTGCGCGCTCTCGCCGTCGCTGCCGTGGTTGACCGCGGCGCGCGTGGTGCAGGGCATCGGCGGCGCGCTGCTGCTGCCGGTCGGGCGGCTCACGATACTGCGCGCGTTCCCGCGCAGCGAGCTGCTGAAGGTGCTGGCTTTCGTGACCATCCCCGGGCTCATCGGCCCGCTGATCGGGCCGCCGCTGGGCGGCTGGCTGGTCGAGGTCGCGACCTGGCACTGGGTGTTTTTGATCAACCTGCCGGTCGGCCTGCTCGGCGTGTTCGCGGCCATGCGTTACATGCCCGACTTGCGCGGCGCGGTCGGCCAAAAGTTCGACTGGCCCGGCTTCGTGCTGTTCTCGGTCGGGCTCGTGGCCGTCACGCTCGGCTTGCAGGGGCTGGGCGAGCACGCGATCAGCGCGTCGGCATCGATCGTGCTGGTGATTGGCGGCCTCGCGTCGATGGCTGCCTACTGGGTGCACGCAGGGCGCGCCAAGAAGCCGCTGTTCAGTTTGACGCTGTTTCAGATTCCGACGTTTTCGATCGGCATCTTGGGCAACCTGTTCGCGCGCCTCGGCAGCGGCGCGATGCCGTTCCTGACGCCGCTGTTCTTGCAGGTTGGACTCGGCTATTCACCGAGCGCGGCCGGCTTGACGATGGTGCCGATCGTGCTCGGCGCGATACTGATCAAGTTCGTCGTGGAGCGCGTCATCGACCGCTTCGGTTACCGCCGCGTGCTGGTGACCAATACGCTGCTGCTAGGCGCGTTCATCGCGGGCTTTGCGCTTGTCGACCGCAGCACGCCGCACGTAGCGATTTTGATTTACCTCGCGTTTTTCGGTGTCTGCAATTCGCTGCAGTTCACCGCGATGAACACGCTGACGCTGGGCAGCCTCGACAACGCGCGCGCCAGCGGTGGCAACAGCCTGCTGTCGGTCGTGATGCAGCTCTCGATGAGCTTGGGCGTGGCGGCGGCCGGTGCATTGCTGGCGGCCTTCGCGACGCCGGTGGTGATCCCGATCGCGAGCGACACCGGCCCGAGCAACGTGATCCACACCTTCCACGCCACTTACCTCTGCATGGGCGCGCTCTCGGCGCTCGCTGCCGGCATCTTTTTTCAGCTCGGCCGGCGCGAAGGGCCGACCGAGCCGGCCACGGTGGTCGATCAGTCCTGAGCCGGAACTCCGGTGCGCGTGGGTACAGGCGTGTACAGCTCGGTCAGCGCCAGGCGCATCACCGACCACGCACCGGTCAGCGCGAGCGCTGCCATGCCAACGGCGACGAGCAGATCGGGCCAGGCCGCGCCGGTGCCGAACACACCGAGCGCTGCGATGCCGACCGCGATGTTGCCGACCGCGTCGTTGCGCGAGCAGATCCAGACCGAGCGCATGTTCGAGTCACCGTTGCGGTAGCGATAGAGCGTCCACGCGACGAACACGTTGACGGCAAGTGCGAGCAGCGCCACCACGCCCATCGTCAGCGGCAGCGGTGGCGTGCCGTCGAGCGCACTCCACACGGCGCGGCCCAGCACGAACAGGCCGAAGGCCGCCATCGATGCAGCTTTCAACAGCGAAGCCTTGGCGCGCCAGGCGAGCGCCATCGACAGCACGGCGAGCGAGAGGCCGTAGTTCGCGGCATCACCCAAAAAGTCGATCGCATCGGCCAGCAGCGAGACCGAACCCGATTGCACGCTGCCGGCGATCTCGACGCCGAACATCGCAGCATTCAGCACCAGTGCGATCCACAGCACCTTGCGGTACGCGGGGTCGGCAGAAGGCGGCGGGGGCGGGCAGCAGTGGGCAGACATGAAGGTCATCCGTTCGGGGTGCGGAACCGAGATTTTGCTGCATCACGTTGTCGCCACGCTCACCCGGCACGGCGTGGGGGGCTTGCACGGTTCGAGCGTGCCCGACAATCTGCGGATGGCCTCTGAAATCTTCGCCGGCGACGACTCGCCGCTGCTGCATAACCTCAACCCCGAACAACTCGCCGCGGTGACGCTGCAGGCGCGCCCGGCGTTGATTCTCGCCGGCGCCGGCTCGGGCAAAACGCGGGTGCTCACCACCCGCATCGCGTGGCTGATCAAAACCGGCCAACTCTCGCCCGGCGGCGTGATGGCGGTGACCTTCACGAACAAGGCTGCGAAGGAAATGCTGACACGGCTCGGCGCAATGCTGCCGATTCCCGTGCGCGGCATGTGGATCGGCACCTTCCACGGTTTGTGCAACCGCTTCTTGCGCGCGCACTGGAAGCTGGCCGCGCTGCCGCAGGGCTTTCAGATCCTCGATTCGGCCGACCAGCTCTCGGCCGTCAAGCGCGTCATCAAGGCGATGAATCTCGACGAGGAGCGCTTCGTGCCGAAGCAGGTCACGTGGTTCATCGCGGGCTCGAAGGACAACGGCTACCGCCCGAAAGATTGCGAGGTCAAAGACGAACAATCGCGCGTGCAGGTGCAGGTGTACCAGGCCTACGAAGACCAATGCCAGCGCGAAGGCGTGGTCGACTTCGCCGAACTGATGCTGCGCACCTACGAGCTGATGCGTGACAACGACGCGCTGCGCCAGCACTACCAGCACCGCTTTCGCCACATCCTGGTCGACGAGTTCCAAGACACCAATCGGCTGCAGTACGCGTGGCTGAAGATGTTCGCCGGCCCCGAGACATCCGTCTTCGCGGTGGGTGACGACGACCAGAGCATCTACGCCTTCCGCGGCGCGCAGGTCGGCAACATGGCCGCGTTCGAGCGCGAGTTCAAGGTCGATCAGGTGATCAAGCTCGAGCGCAACTACCGCTCGTTCGGCAACATCCTCGATGCGGCCAACGAGCTGATCGCGCGCAACACCAACCGCCTCGGCAAGAACCTGCGCACCGAGGCCGGGCCGGGCGAACCCGTGCGCGTTCGCGAATCACCGAGCGATTTCGACGAGGCGCGCTGGTTCGTCGAAGAGGCGCAGCAACTGCATCGCGAAGGCACGGCGCGCAGCAGCATCGCATTGCTCTACAGAAGCAACGCGCAGAGCCGCGTGATGGAGAGCGCGCTGTTCAACGCGAGCGTGCCGTACAAGGTCTACGGGGGCTTGCGCTTCTTCGAGCGCGCGGAGG
>JANLUW010000575.1:0-6109 GCA_031363645.1 Rhizobacter sp.
CTCCGACCTCGAAATCGGACGCGCCGTCGTCTACATGGCGAACAAGGCCGGCGCCAAGTTCGACGAGCCGAAAGCTCCAGCGGCGGCGGCCTCGGGCACTGCGCCGACGGCTGCGGCCGAGGCGGCTCCCGCAACGATGGCTGCGGCCAGCGTGGTCGCCGCACCAGTCGCGGCACCGGCACCAGCACCAGCACCAGCACCAGCACCAGCACCAGCGGCCGCACGGGTGGCAGCCGCTGTCGTTGTGGCCGCGGCCGAGCCGGCGAAGGCGGATGCCGGCGCGATTCCGGCGCTCTACACGCAGGTGTGCCAGGTCTGCCACGCCGCCGGTGTGGCGGGTGCACCGAAGCTGGGTGACAAAGTGGCCTGGGCGCCGCGCATCGCCGAAAACAAGACCCTCGACGGCATGGTCGCGAGTGCGATCAAGGGCAAGGGTGCAATGCCGGCCCGTGGCGGTTCGGCTGCGTCGGATACCGAGATCCGGGCCGTCGTCAGCTACATGGTGAACAGCGTCAAGTAGCGCGTTCTGCCCGACCCGAACGCCGGCCTGTGCGCCGGCTTTTTTTCGTCTGTGATGTTCACGCGCGAGCAGTCCGATGATGATGAAGGTCGACATCCCCGCGCTGCCCGAGGCCGTGCGCGTGCCGGCGGAGCGAAAGGTACTGATGGCAACCACTGGCGTGGGCAAGATCACCTGGGAGTGCCGCGAGAAGAAGGACATGGCTGGCCAGCACGAGTGGGCCTTCGTCGGCCTGTGGCAGCGCTCTACAGCGGCGACAAAAAGATGGTCGGCAAGTACTACGCCGGCCCGACCTGGGAAGCCGCCGACGGCTCCAAGGTCACTGGCAAGCAAGTCGCCATCGCACCGGCGAGCGCGGGCAACATTTCTCTGCAACTCGTCAAGGCCGAACCGGCGATGGGCGCGGGCGCGGTGATGGGCGTGAGCTACATCCAGCGCCTCAACACCAAGGGCGGCGTGGCACCCGCGACGACCTGCGACGCGATGGGCAAAGGCAAGCGCGAAGTGGTCGCATACGAAGCCGACTACGTGTTCTATGGGATGTGATTGATCAAGGCCGGCGCCGGTTTCAGCACGAAGCCGAAGCGCTCCGGCAGATCGGCGAAGCGTGTCTCGGTGGGCGACCATCGACCCGCTTCGACGGAATCGGCAGCCACCTCCATGTCGAGCGTGTGCACGACACCCAAGCCGAGGTCGGTTGCGAGGAAGAGCCGCCCGTGTTCATCGAGCCACGCGCTCTCGAACAGCGCTGCCGCACCCGTGTGACTCGTGACTTCGACCGACGCCGCATCCGCAGCGAGCCGCCAGACCCAAGGCGCCGCTTCGAGCTCGACGTAAACACGCTGCGGTCCGTTCTGGAAGAACCAGCAACCCGCGTCGTCGTGCAGGTAATTGCGCTCGATGAACTCGCGCAGTTTTTCGTGCTGAATGCGGCTGCCTTTGACCTGCGGGAACGGCCCGGCGTGTTGAATGCGGTCGTCGCGCATGTACCAGTCGCCGCGCGCGTCGAGCGCGAGCCAGCCGTGGCAGTGCGGCACGTTCGGCCACTTCTTCAGTGCTTGCTTGACGATGTCGTCCATGCGCCGATGTTGGCTCAAATGTGGGCTGCGATCCAGCCCATCACCTGCTCGGGCAAGGTGTGAAGGTGCCCCGGCCAACCGCCGCTGGAGAAGCCGACATGGCCGCCGTGCCGCGGCTGCCACAGCGTGACGAATTCGCCGACGTCGCGTTGCTGCGGCAGGCTGTGCGCCGGTACGAACGGGTCGTTGCGTGCGTTGAGCACCAGCGCCGGGATGCGGATGCGCGCGAGGTGCGGCTTGGCCGAGCCGCGCGACCAGTAGTCGTCGGTGTCGGCAAAGCCGTGCAGCGGCGCGGTGAAGACGTTGTCGAACGCGTAGAGCGTGCGCGCGGCGAGCAGCTTCTCACGGTCGAACAGGCCCGGGTGTTGCGCGAGTTTGCGCAAGGCCTTCGGCTTCATCGAGCGCAAGAACATGCGTGTGTAGACCTGCCGGTTGAAGCCCTCGCCGATGGCACGGCCACCAGCCACGAGGTCGATCGGCGACGAGACCGCGCAGACCGCGCTCGCGGTCTTCGAGGCCGAGTCGCCCGCCTCTTCGGCCCAGCGCAGCAGCGCGTTGCCGCCGAGCGAAACACCGACCACCGCGACCTTGCCGCGGTGCTGCGCGCGGATGCGCTGCAGCACCCAGCCGATCTCCTCGAAATCGCCCGAGTGGTAGGCGCGCGGCGCGAGGTTCAGCTCGCCCGAGCAACCGCGAAAGTGCGGCACCGCGAAGCGCCAGCCGTGCGTGCGCGCCCAGTGCGCGAAGGCCTGCGCGTAGTGGCTGGCCGACGAGCCTTCGAGGCCGTGGAACAGCACGAGGAGCGGTGCGTCGGCGTTGTCGCCCTGCCAGTCGACGTCGATGAAGTCGCCGTCAGGGGCCGCCCAGCGCTCGCGCGTGTACTGCAACGCCGGCCCGTCAAATCGCTTCGAGAACAGCGCCGGCCAGATCGTCTGCGCGTTGCCGCCGATGAGCCAGCGCGGCGCGCGGTACGGGGCCATCGAGGTCAATGCAAGACCGATGCGGCCGAGGCGACCTCGTGCGCCTCGCGCTTCGATCCGGGGCTCGCGTGGTGCGAGACCAAGCGCCAGCCCTGCGCCGTTTGCACATAGACGTTGGTCGCCACGACCCAAGCCGATTGCGGGCCTTCGGACGTCATGATCCGGATGTGTTCGAGCACGCTGTGCACGGCGCACGCCTGCGTTTGCAGCCGCCGCACATTCTCGGGCTGGGCGTTGACCGCGCCGTTCGCGAAGATCGCATCGAATGCCGATCGGATCGCCACCGCGCCGACCGCGCGCGGCCCGCCGGGGTGCACGCAACTGATCTCTTCGTCGTCCGACCACACGGCCATCAGCCGTTCGATGTCGCCATGCTGCAGCGCTTCGTAGAACTGCTGCTCGATCTCATCGGGCGAGGCGAGCAGGGCAACGGTTTTGACGCGGGCCATCGGGCGGGTCCCTATCTGAACACGACGGTCTTGCGGCCATTGAGCAGCACGCGGTGCTCGACATGCCAGCGCACCGCGCGCGCCAGCACCACGCTCTCGACATCGCGGCCGACCGCAGTGAAATCTTCCGGGTCGTGCGAGTGGTCGACGCGGGCCACGTCCTGCTCGATGATCGGGCCTTCATCGAGTTCGGCGGTCACGTAATGCGCGGTCGCACCGATCAGTTTCACACCGCGCTCGTGCGCTTGGTAGTACGGCTTCGCGCCCTTGAAGCTCGGCAAGAAACTGTGGTGGATGTTGATCGCGCGGCCAAGCAAAAATTCGCAGAGCTCGCGCGTCAGGATCTGCATGTAACGCGCCAGCACGACCAGATCGATCTGCTGCTCGGCGATCAGCCGCTCGATGCGCAACTCCTGCGCGCGCTTGGCCGCAGCGCTGGCGCCGATCGGCAGCGGCAGGTGGTGAAACGGCACACCATGGCTGGCGCAAAGCTCGGCGAAATCAGGGTGGTTCGAGACCACGCCTGCAACCACCGCCGGCAACTGGCCCGACTGACAGCGGAACAACAGGTCGTTGAGGCAGTGGCCGTGCTTGCTGACCAACAACAGCACACGCGGCTGGCGCGATCGAGCATGCACCCGCAGGTCCATCGCGAACCGCTCGCGCAGCGGCGCGGCCATCGCTTCGAGTGCCGCCACATCGGCCAGCGCCTCGGGCGCCTCGAAGTGCACGCGCATGAAGAAGAGGCCGGTGGCGTCGGCGCCGAGCACGTCGCCGAACTGCTGCGAGTCGATGATGTTGCAACCGGCCTCGTACAGCAGGCCGGACACCGCGTAGACGATGCCCGTGGTGTCTCGGCACGAGAGCGTGAGGATGAATTCGTGGGGGCTGGACATAGGGTACGCTTCGTTGCCTTCGCCGCCTTGGCAGCGACAGGACGATTGTACGAACGACCTGCCGAACAGGTCGCGATTGGAGACGAACCTGCCCATGCACACGCCGAAAAGCGACTGGTCCGAACGCAGCCTGGCGCTCTCGCAGTTGCTCGCGCGAACGGGGCTCGGCGATCGTGCGGCATTTGCCTCGCTTTACGAACAAACCAGCTCGCATCTGCTGGGGGTCGTGCTGCGTATCCATCGTGACAGGGCACAGGCCGAAGACATCCTTCAGGAGGTGTATGTCAACGTCTGGCGCGCGGCGAAAAGCTTCGATGCCGCCCAAAGCCAGCCCCTCACCTGGCTCACGAGCATTGCGCGCAACCGCGCAATCGACAGCCTGCGCCGCACGAACACCCAGCCGCAATTGCAAACGAATTTTTCCAATCCCGACCAAGAGGATTCCGACGTGTACGACACCGTGGCCAGCGATGCACCCGGCCCGCTCGATCTGCTGAGCCGGGCTTCGGATGCGCGCGCGCTGTCTTCTTGCATGGAAGGCCTGAGCCCGCAGCAGCGCCAAAGCGTCGCGCTCGCGTTCTTCGACGGGCTGAGCCACGCCGAAGTGGCCGACAGCATGCGCCAGCCACTCGGCACGGTGAAGTCGTGGGTGCGGCGCGCGCTGTTGACGCTCAAGGGCTGCCTCGAATCCGCAGTTCAGCGCGACACCGGCGGTACCGGCACCACCGGCACGGCCGGGCGGCACTGACATGGACTACAGCCGCCCCGAACTCGCCGATCGCCTCGCCGCCGAATACGTCGCCGGCCTGCTGCGCGGGCCGTCACGACGCCGGTTCGAAGCCCTGCTGCCGGCACACCCGGCGTTGCGCGCGGCGGTGCGTGCCTGGCAAGACCGGCTGATGCCGCTGACCGAAGCGATCGCGCCGCAGGCGCCCTCGGCCGAAGTCTGGCGACGCATCGAGGCGCGCATTCATGGCGCCTCTCGTGCGTCCGTCGCGTCGGCTGCCGCGCCGGGCGGTGACGAGCCGGTCGGCTGGTGGCGCCAGCTCGCTTTTTGGCGGAGCTTGGCGGCGGTCGCTGGCGTGGCCGCGCTCGCGCTCGCGGTGACCCTCGCCAACCCCGGGCCGACACAGGCGCCGATCATCGTCGTGCTCTCGGCCGCTACGCCGGCACCGGGCGCCCCGGTCGGCGCGGTGGCACCGGCCTCGTTCGTCGCCAGCATCACCGCCGACGGACGCGCGATGGTGACCAAGCCGATCGTCAATGTCGGCATGCAGGCCGATCGTTCGCTCGAACTCTGGTCGCTGCCGGCTAAGGGCGCGCCGCGCTCGCTCGGTTTGATCGCGGCCGACAAGGCGAGCGTCGTGCAACGCGGCAAGGTGCTCGAAGGCACCGATGGTTTTGCCGTCACGCTTGAGCAAGCCGGCGGCTCGCCGGACGGCACGCCGCACGGCCCGATCCTCTACGTCGGCAAACTGGTGCTCTGAGCCTGGTCGAGCGCACGCTCGACCCGCTCGGCGCTGACACCCGTCAGGCAGCGCGTGTGCCCGAACCGGCAGACGCGATCGAAGCAGGGCGCGCAGTCGAGCTGCAGTTCTTCCTTCAGCCACAGCACGCGTGCGCGCGGGTTCAACGGCGGCGTGTGCTCGGGGCTGGTCGAGCCGAACACCGCGGCCTGCGGCACGCCGAACGCAGCGGCCACGTGCATCAAGCCCGAATCGTTGCTGACCACGCCGCGCGCCGCGGCGATCAGCGCCATCGCGTCGATCAGCGAGGTCTTGCCGGCGAGCACGCGGCAGGCGCCTGTCGACTGCGCAGCGATCTGTTCGCAGAGCGGTGCCTCCTTGGCCGAGCCGAGCAGCAACACCGGCAGGCCGTGCTTCTGATACAGCGTGCGCGCGAGTTCGGCGTAGCGATTGGCAGGCCAGCACTTTGCCGGGCCGTACTCGGCACCCGGCGCAAAGGCCCAATACGCGCCGCGTTCGACGCCGGCTGCGCGCGCCGCCGCATCGAGCTGCGGCGCACCGAATGCCAAGCGCGGCCGCTCGCCTTCGCGCGCCGGCTCGCCTGAGAGTGCCGCGTAGAAGGCCACCATGGGCGGGCGGCCGGGCGAATTCGCCAACCGCTGGTTCAGCAGCAGCACGCGCCCTTCCCCCTGGTAGCCGATGCGCCTCGGAATGCCCGC
>JANLUW010000031.1:0-4666 GCA_031363645.1 Rhizobacter sp.
CCGCCGCTGTGCGGCTCTTGTGGGTTCTTGGCTTTCCAGAAGCTGCTGCTGCCGGCGTCGATCTTTTGGATCACGCCTTCGTGCAGCTTCTTGATCGAGACGATCTTGGCGCCGAGATCGAGCGCGCGCTGTTGCTGACCCGATTGTTCGAGCACCGTGAAGTCGTTGCCGCGCACTTGGTTGCGCACCAGCACGTACTTCAGGCCGGTGCCGAAACGGTCGAGCAGTTTGGTCAGCAGATCGACCGAATCCTTGCCCGAATCCATCACATGCCAGTAGTGGATCGTCATGCCCATTTCTTCGGCCATGTTGATCACGCCAGCGTCGTCCATCCACTTCACCAGCGGCTCGTGCGTTTGCGCCGCCAGGTCGACCAAAATGCAGCGCTCCGGCTGCTCGGAGGCGGCCTCGACGATCACGTCGAGCGCCTCGTAGCGGTCCATTACCACCGGCGAGGCGTAGCCCGAATAAAAGCGCATCAGCGCGCCGTGCGATCGATCGGTGTCGAAGCCGAGGAACGGGATGTTCTTGTCGATCATGTACTGCGCCAACACGCGCGCTGTCAGCGATTTACCGACCCCGCCTTTTTCGCCGCCGATGAAGTGGATGTGCGCCATGCGGGCCTCTCGATTGGGTGAAGGTTCGACGCTGCGCCGACCGCGCGCCGGTCCAGCTGGACTTTAACCGCCCGCTCCGGCAGCCGCGACGAGTTGCTGTCACTCGACCGTCATGCCCGTGTCACGCGGCATTCACGATGCGCTTCTAAGCTCCTCCTTGCATTTACGAAGGAACAACAATGCGTTTAAAGAATCTGGCTGCCGCTGCGGCCGCCGTGTTGCTGGCCGCGGGCTGCGGTTCGTCGGATGACGACACCCCTGCGGCGCCTGCGGTGACGCCCAAGAACGTCATCTTCTTCCTCGGCGACGGCTACGGCATCGTGCCGATGACCGCCGCGCGCATCTACGCCGCCGGCGAAGACGGTGAGCTGACGATGGACACCTTCCCCGAGACTGCGTTCGTCAAGACCTATTCGCTCGACGCGCAGGTGACCGACAGCGCGCCCTCGATGGCCGCCTACATGACCGGCGTCAAGACCCGCAACGAAGTGCTGGGCATGAACGGCGACACGCTCGCCGTGGCGCCGGGCAAAGACGCGACGACCGGCGTCAGCAACGCGGTCAACAACTGCCCGACCACCGGCAACGGCGCCGCATCGACCACGCTGCTCGAACTCGCGATTGCCGCGGGCCGCGCCACCGGCGTGGTCTCGACCGCTCGGCTGACGCACGCGACGCCGGGTGCGACTTATGCGCACGTCTGTCATCGCAACACCGAATACGAGATCGCGCGCCAGGCTGTGCCGGGCGGTGACGGATTCAACGCCGCGCTCGGCACGGGCGTCGACGTGCTGATGGGCGGCATCAGCCAATACTGGCGCCCGTACAACGCGACCACGAACCCCGCGGGCCGCCCCGACGGACGTGACCTCGTCTCCGAACTCCAAGCCAAGGGCTACACCTTCGTCAGCGACCTGACCACGTTCAACGCGGCACCGACCGTCGCGGGCACCAAGGTTATCGGCCTGTACGACTTCGCCAAAACCGAAGGCCACATGTCGTACGAACTCGACCGCGACCCGGCGAAGGAGCCGAGCTTGGCCGAGATGACGACCAAGTCGATCGTCATCCTCGCCAAGCGCGACAAGGGTTACTTTTTGATGGTCGAAGGTGGGCGCATCGATCATGCGCTGCACGGCACGAACGCAGCGCGCGCGCTGGCCGACGCCAAGGCATTCGACGACGCAATCAAGGCAGCAACCGCAAAGGTCAAGCTGACCGACCCGGAGATGAAGAACACGCTGATCGTCGTTACGGCCGATCACGATCACACGATGGTCATGAACGGCTACGCCGCGCTTACCGGCAAAACTACCGCGACCAATCCCGGCATCCTCGGCTTGTTGCGCGACTACGCGGCACCGACCACGCCCGCCCTCGACGCCGATGGCAAACCGTTCACGACACTCGCTTTCGGCACCGGGGAAAACCGCCTCGCCGGCAGCCGCAGCTTGATGACCGCGCTGACGGATGCCGTCGTCGGCGACAAAAACTACCACCAAGAGGCGGTCATCCAGATGGGCATCGGCGGCGAGACCCACGGCGGAGCCGATGTGTTTCTCGCGGCGATGGGTTTGGGTGCTGACACCTTCCACGGCATGCTCGACAACACCGACGTGTTCAAGCTCGTTCGCACCGCAGCCGGCCTTTGAACTGCGACGCTCCCGGAGTCAACCTCATGAAAAATTTCAACGCACTGGCTGCTGCGGCGGCTTTCTCGCTCGGCCTCTCGGCGCTGGCGTCTTCGGCCCTCGCGGCCGGCGAAGCCAAGAACGTGATCTTTTTGCTCGGCGACGGCATGGGCCCGGTCACGACCACCGCCACGCGCATCAAGTACCTCGGCGAAAGCGGCGCGCTCGCGATGGACAAGCTGCCGTACACCGCACGCGTCAAAACGTTCTCGAAAGACGGCCAGACGACCGACAGTGCGCCGTCGATGGCGGCCTACATGACGGGTGTGAAGACCCGCAACGAAACGCTCAGCCTGGACGGCACGACGGTTGCAGTCGCACCTGGCACCGACCCGATCACGCGGGTGCCGAATTCGGTCAACAACTGCCCGGCGACCGGCAACGGCGTCGCCTCGGCCACGTTGCTCGAACTGGCGATCGCCAAGGGCAAGGCGACCGGTGTGGTCACGACCGCACGCCTCACCCACGCCACGCCTGCCGCGACCTACGCGCATGTGTGCCACCGCAACGCCGAGTACGAAATAGCGCGCCAGGCCGTGATCGGCGGCGCTGGCTACAACGCGGCGCTCGGCACCGGCGTGAACGTGATGCTCGGCGGCATCAGCCAGTACTGGCGCCCCTACAACGCCACGACCGCACCACGCGGGCGGCCCGATGGCCGCGATCTGGTGGCGGAGCTCCAGACAAAGGGCTACACCTTTGTCACCGATCTGCCGGGCTTGACCGCAGCACCGGTGGCGGCTGGCACCCGGCTGATCGGCTTGTACGACTTCGCGGCGGCCGAAGGCCACATGTCGTATGAGCTCGACCGGGATCCGGTCAAAGAACCAAGCTTGGCGCAGATGGCAACGAAAGCGGTCGACATCCTGTCGAAGAACTCTACCGGCTTCTTCCTGATGGTCGAGGGCGGCCGGATCGACCACGCGCTGCATGGCACCAATGCCGCCCGCGCGCTGGCCGACACCAAAGCGTTCGACGACGCCATCCAAGCCGTGATCGACAAGGTCAAGACCTTCGACCCGAATTTGACCGACACGCTGATCGTCGTCACCGCGGATCACGACCACGGCATGGCCTTCAACGGTTACGGCAAACGCGGCACCGACATCCTCGGCCCGACCATCAACTACGCGACCGGCGTGGCCAGCAAAGACGCGAACGGCGTGACCTACTCGACCCTCGTGTTCGGGAACGGCTCGAATCGCCCGGACGTGCGGGTCGATATCGACCCGACCGTGATGGCCGGCAAAAACTACCTGCAGGAGGTAGGCACCCGTCGCGGCGGGCCTGGCACCGAAACGCACGGCGGCGGCGACGTGATGCTGTTCGCCGCCGGCGCCGGTGTGGCGTCGAAGACATTCAAGGGAACCATCGACAACACCAAGGTGTTCGGTCTGGTCAGGTCGGCGGCGGGGTACTGACATGGTCAAACTCGCCTCGCTTCTGATCGCCGCAGCGTCGGCGCTGGCGGCTGCACTGGCCGCTGCGGCCACCTCCGGCGTCACGGCACCGACGGTCGACGTCGATGCACTCGTCAGCTATGAAACGCGGCAGGTGATGTCGTCGGGTGTGACCCGGGTCGATACCTGGCAGGAACGCCTCGTGCGGCGCGGCAGTCAGGTGTGGACAGAGCGCTTGCTGCCACCTGCCAGCCACCTCGACCACGAACGCGAATCGGTCGCCGAGCACATGGGCCACAAGCACTTCAACGCCGACACTTCGGCGCGCTGGCTGAGCCTGGGCCCGAACGGAAAGGTCGAGGTGCGCTTCGTCGACCGCGAGCACAAGACGGTCGTCAGCGTGCCGAGCGCCGAGTTCGGCACGGTCGGCTTCGACGGGCGCTTCGACGGCGCTGCGAGCATCGTGCCGCCATCGGTTGCGCTCAGCATGAAGCCGACATCGGGTACATCGCCGCAGGGCCGGTGGTTTGCCGACCGCAGCGACGGCTGGTCGCACAGGGTGCTGTGGTCGGATGCGAAACAGCTCGCGATGAAAGTCGAGTCGCAACGAGATGACGGCAGCATTCGGCGCGTCGTGAGCTTGCGTTTGCTGCCGGCGTCGTCGAGCCGATCGACGAATGCAGCGCCGCCTTGGCAAGCTTTGGGCGGCTACACGCAAAAGAACTACGACGACTTCATGGATTGAGCCACGCTCGGGCGGCGCCGCTTACCTGCCGAAGAAAATCGCAAAACAAGGAGCCTCGCGAGGGCTAATTTCCTCCGAGAGGACTGGCCGCAAACGAGAACTTGGCGGCCTTTTTTGGCGTTCGGTCTTAGCCGCGCCCGACGAACGGCATTTTGGTCGCCATCACCGTCATGAACTGCACGTTGGCCTCGAGTGGCAGGCCGGCCATGTGCA
>JANLUW010000374.1:0-2048 GCA_031363645.1 Rhizobacter sp.
CCGGGTCGTCGCGTTGAACTACAGCTGCCGCGCCTCGAAGGTGTTGCAGTTGTCCGGATTGCCCGACTCGAACCCGCGCTTGAACCAGCCGACGCGCTGCGCGCTGCTGCCGTGCGTGAAGCTCTCGGGAACGACTTGCCCGCGCGACTTGCGCTGCAGCGTGTCGTCGCCGATCTGCGAGGCCGCGTTGAGTGCGGTTTCGATGTCGCCCTGCTCCAGCCGCCAGCCCTGCGTGGCCTGCGAACGCTTGGCCCAGACACCGGCGAAGCAATCGGCCTGCAACTCGAGCCGCACGCTCATCGCGTTGCCCTGTGCCTCGCTGCCGCGGCGCCGCGCGGCGTCGACCTTGTCGCTGATGCCGAGCAGGTTTTGCACGTGGTGGCCGACCTCGTGCGCGATCACGTAGGCCTGCGCGAACTGGCCCGGTGCGCCGAGGCGCTGGCTCATCGTGTCGAAGAAGCTCATGTCGAGGTAGACGTGGGCGTCGGCCGGGCAATAGAACGGCCCCATCGCCGCCTCGCCCTGGCCGCAGCCGGTCGGGTAGCTGCCGCGGTAGAGCGTGAGCTTGGGCAACTGGTAGGTCTTGCCGCCCTCACGGAACACGCCGGTCCAGACCACCTCGGTGCTGCGCAGCACCTGCGAGACGAATTTGGCCTGCGGGTCGCCAGCCGGTGGCCGTGCGGCCGGCGCAGGCGCTGTCGGCGCAACCGGCGATCCGCCGCCACTGAGCGCGCCGAGCAGGGTCAGCGGGTTGATGCCGAAGATCCAGCCGGCGACCAGCGCGACCGCGATCGTGCCGATGCCGATGCCGCCCCCGCCGAAGCGAAGCCCTCCACCACCGCCACCGCCGCTCGATCCGCGCGCGTCTTCGACGTTGGAGCTTTCGTCTTGGCCGTCCATTCTCATGTTGCGTCTCCTGGCGTTTTCAAGTTTTTGGCAAGGTCACGCCACGCTGGCCCTGGTACTTACCACCGCGGTCTTTGTAGCTCGTTTCGCACACTTCGTCACTCTCGAAAAATAGCACCTGCGCACAGCCTTCGCCCGCGTAAATCTTGGCCGGCAGCGGCGTGGTGTTGCTGAATTCGAGCGTCACGTAACCTTCCCATTCGGGCTCGAACGGCGTGACGTTGACGATGATGCCGCAGCGCGCATACGTGCTCTTGCCGAGGCAGATCGTCAGCACGTTGCGCGGAATGCGAAAGTATTCGATCGTGCGCGCCAGCGCGAAGCTGTTGGGCGGGATCACGCACACGTCGGCCGCGATGTCGACGAAGCTTTTTTCGTCGAAATTCTTCGGGTCGACGACCGTGCTGTAAACGTTCGTGAACACCTTGAACTCGGGCGCACAACGAATGTCGTAGCCGTAGCTGCTGGTGCCGTAGCTGACGATTTTATTGCCCGCGGCGTCGGCTCGGATTTGCCCGGGCTCGAACGGCTCGATCATTCCGGTCGTCTCGGCCATGCGGCGGATCCATTTGTCGCTCTTGATGCTCATGCCTGTTTTCTTCGTGCTTCTGCGGAAAGTACACGGATTGTAGGGATCACTTCGAGCCGGCCGCGCATTCGGGGTGGCTCTTCGCGTGGCGCAGTGACTTCGATTCGCCTACCATGACATGTGATCCCTCATGCCCCCGGAGACCCGTGATGCGTGCTGCCACCGAACTGCTCACCGGCTACGCCCGATACCACCGCGACCAGCGCAACATCGTCAGCCATTTCGTCGGCGTACCGATGATCGTGTTCGGCATCGGCGTGCTGCTGGCGCGGCCGGCGTTCAGCATCGGCGGCCTCGCGTTGAGCCCCGCGTGGATCCTGTTCGCGCTGACCACCGCGTGGTACCTGACCCGCGGCAGCTTCTTGCTCGGCGTCGCGGTGAGTGTGTGCGTCGGCGCGTTGCTGATGGGCGCGCATCAGGTGGCTTATGGCAGTACGGCGGCCTGGCTCGGCTGGGGCGTGGTCGCTTTCGTCATCGGCTGGCTGATCCAGTTCGTCGGCCACTGGTACGAAGAGCGCAAGCCGGCCTTCGTCGACGACATCACCGGCCTGCT
>JANLUW010000062.1:0-3081 GCA_031363645.1 Rhizobacter sp.
GGCACCCACTTGATCGTGTCGAGCTTGGGCACACTGACCGCACCGGTTTGGTAGACCAGCACCCGGCTCGCGTTCTCGATCGCCAGCGTGTTTTCGACGTGCACGTCCACGCCCGCGCGGCGCACCAAGCCCGCCGGCGGAAACAGCGGCTGCCGCGCGTCGCGAGCGCGGTCGCCGGTCGCGACGAAGTAGGCATTTGCGGGCAAGCCCCCGCGCAGGCCGAGGGTGCCGTCGGAGGCGACGCCACGCTGGATCATCACCTTCGCCATGGCCACGTCGCGCGCGGCAAGCAGCATTGAGGGCCGCATCTTCAGCTCGGAATAGGGCCGGCCCGACGCAACGTTGAAGTAAGGCGACCGCCTCGACGGCGTGCAACTGTGCTCGCACAGTGCGCCGTCGTATCCGAGCGCGAGCGCACCTGTGATCGAGTTGCAGCTGACGGCGTACGGGTACGTCCAGGCCAGTGCGAGTGCCTGCACCGGGGCGTCGAAAAACGAGTCGACCTGGGCCGCGAAAGACCTAAATTCGTCCGGCGTCAACGACGAGCGCACCGGCAGTTGGAGGCGCAGCACTTGGGCGCGCGTCAGCCCGCGGGCCCTGATGTAGAACTCACCGACCTCGACCGAATACGGGTCGGCGGTGTTGATCACCAAACCGAGTTCTTTGCTGGTCAGCCGACCCTCGGCGCGCAGAATGCGAAGCCACTGCGGGCTCTGGCCGACCGGCTGCGCAGCCGCTGGCGGCGCGAAGTCATAGCGATGCTTGAGGTAGTCGGCATCGCCATTCTGAGCGGCCGCGGTCGCAGCCTGCATCGTGAGCAGCAGCGCGAGCCCGGTGCCTGCCGCAGCGAGCCTCACGCCCGCCATCAAACCGACTCTCGGATGGCAGCCTGATTTTTCGCCATGCAAAAAAGTTTTGACTTGAGGGAGAATGACATGCATGGTGAAAAGTGAAAACAAGACCCTGACGATACAGGTGCTCGAACGCGCCTTCGGGCTGCTCGACGTGCTTGCCAGCCACCCTGATCCGGTCTCGTTGAAGCACATCAGCCAACAGACGGGGCTGCACCCTTCGACGGCCCACCGGATCCTGAATGACTTAACGATCGGCCGCTATGTCGATAGGCCGGAGGCGGGCAGCTATCGGCTCGGCATGCGCTTGCTCGAGCTCGGCAATCTCGTCAAGGCACGCCTCGACGTGCGCGATGCGGCGCTCGGCCCGATGCGCGAGTTGCACAAGCTGACGCACCAGCCCGTGAACCTCTCGATGCGCCAAGGGGACGAGATCGTGTACGTCGAGCGCACCTACAGCGAACGCTCGGGCATGCAGGTGGTGCGGGCGATCGGCGGCCGCGCGCCGCTACACCTCACCTCCGTCGGCAAGCTGTTTCTCGCGCACGACGACACGCCCCGTGTGCGTGCCTACGCAACGCGCACCGGCTTGGCCGGCCACACAAAGAACAGCATCACCGAACTCGCGCAACTCGAGCGCGAACTGGCACGCGTCAATCAATACGGCACGGCGCGAGACGACGAAGAGCTGGAACTGGGGGTGCGCTGCATGGCCGCGAGCATCCTCGATGACCAGGGCAAGTTGATCGCCGGGTTGTCGATCTCCGCGCCGGCCGACCGGCTCGAAGAAAGCTGGCTTGAACGCTTGAAAGAAACCGCCGCGCAAATCTCGTCAGCGCTCGGCCACCGCGGCGCCTAGGCCGCCGGCTCAATTAATCAGGAGGCAGCGATCTTTGGAGCCACGACCAATGTGGCCGGAATCGCGGGGATCACTGGCATCGGGACTACCGACCGCACGGGCATTTCGCTGACCCAGCGGCGCACGCGCTCGGCGTCACCCATGTGCGAATGCTTGCCGGCCGAATCGAGGAACACCATGATCACCTTGCGACCGGCCATGCGCGCCTGCATCACGAGGCAACGGCCGGCCTCGGTGATGTAGCCGGTTTTTTGCAGCAGGATGTCCCACGACGGGCTGCGCACCAGTGCATCCGTCGTGCGGAATTGCATCGGGCGATTGAGCACATCGACTTCGAGTTCTTGCGAAGTCGAGAACTGGCGAATGATCGCGTGCTCCTGGGCTGCACCGACCAGCGTCGCGAGGTCACGGGCGCTCGACTGGTTGCGGCTCGACAGGCCGGTTGGCTCGACGTAGCGGGTGTCGTTCATGCCGAGCGCACGCGCCTTCGCGTTCA
The DNA here is from genome assembly GCA_031363645.1 of Rhizobacter sp. Taxonomy (GTDB): domain Bacteria; phylum Pseudomonadota; class Gammaproteobacteria; order Burkholderiales; family Burkholderiaceae_C; genus LMDS01. Next base: position 2,207 of record JANLUW010000062.1, read on the forward strand.
TTGCCAGCACAAAAGCCGGGAGACCACCCGGGTAGTTGCGACCCAGCGCGTTCGCAGCGCGGTTTTCGGATGACATCAGTGCGAGGTGCAGCATCTCTTCGCGGCTCAGCGTCGTGCCGACCCTCAAGCGCGAGCGGCTGTTCTTCTCGGTGTCGATGTCGTCGTCGGTGATCGTCAGCGCTTCGTTCAGCGGCAGCTTGGCTTCGGTCACGACCACGGCGGTCATCAGCTTGGTGAGCGAGGCAATCGGCAGCACGACCTGAGGGTTCTTGCTGAACAGCACTTCGTTGGTGTCGGAGTCGACCACCAGAGCGACGCTCGACTTCAAGTCGAGCGAGTCAGCTGTGTTGTGCAAGCCGTAGAGCTGACCGAACGACGGCCGGGCCGGCTCGATGCGCATCATCGCGGACACCCGTTTGATGCCACCTACATGGCCCGTGTTGCGAAGCACGACGACTTGGCGCGAGCCCTTTGCCGTCCGCGACAACTTCGCAGGCGTTGGCTTCGATTTGACCGGCGCAGCGGCGTGCGCCTTTTTCCTTGCCAGTGCCCCCTGCGCGGCGTCGGCATGAGTCGGCAGGGCGATCGCCGAGGCAGCAACCAAAGCCAGAAGCCCAGTTGTTACAAATTTGATGATCGATGCCACAGCAGTCCTTTGCGCCTAGTGGCGCTAGTGTAGGTCAGAGAAAAAAAGCGCGCAAGATCAAAAACTTAGGCGTCTTTCCTCAAGTCAACCCTCGGGACTGGTCAATTGCGACCGAATGTCAACCTTGGGCCGCGACGCGCTCGATTTTGCTGTGCAGCTTGTTCAACGCAGAGAGGTAAGCTTTCGCCGACGCCACGACGATGTCTGGATCTGCTCCCACGCCATTGAC
>JANLUW010000078.1:0-2350 GCA_031363645.1 Rhizobacter sp.
CGCATGGAAGACCGGCTGCAAACCCGCATCGACGTGCCCGAGGGCCTGATGTCGGCCGACTTCCCGTCGATGATGATCCAGAGCCTGGTCGAGAACGCGATCAAGCATGGCCTGGAGCCCAAGGCCGAAGGCGGGCTGCTCACGGTGCATGCCGAAATCGTGCACGGCAAGCTCACGGTCAAGGTCGCCGACACCGGCCTCGGCTTCGGCAAGGCCGCCACCGCCGGCACCGGCGTGGGCCTGACCAACATCCGCGAACGACTGCAACTGCTCTACGGCAACAAAGCCTCGATGGCGGTCACCGAGAACACGCCGACCGGCACCGTGGTGACCCTGACCGTGCCGTACCAAGCACAGACCCGCGACGGAGAAACCGCATGAAGCGCACCTTCCACTTCCTCGGCTGGGCAACGCTCGTCGGCGTGTTGCTCAGCGTCGCGCTGGTGATCGCGGCCGTCTCGCTGACGGGCGCGATGGACGGCGCCACGATCCAGTACAACGGCGACCCCTGGACACTGGCTGAGCCGGGCACCGGCCACTGGCTCGTCGCGGTTGGCGGCATCGCGCTGGCGTTGCTGATCGTCGTGCTGGTATTGCTCACGCTCACGCTCGTCGTGCCGCTCGCGGTGCTGATCCCGCTGGCGACAACGGCGCTGTTGGTGCTCGGCGCGCTGATCGTCGCCGCCAGTGTGTTGGCGATCGCGCTTTCGCCGCTGATCTTGCTGGTGCTCGTGGTCTGGTCGATGGTGCGGCTGGTTCGGCGCGGTGACGCGAAAAACCGCCCGGCCAGCGGCGCTACGATGACCGGATGAACACGCCCACCCGCGCCCTGATCGCCGACGACGAACGCCTGATGCGCGAACAATTGCGCGCAAGGCTGGCCGAGGTCTGGCCCGAGCTCGAGATCGTCGCCGAGGCGAAGAACGGCACTGAGGCGGTCGAGATGACCGAATCGCACAAACCCGACCTCGTCTTCCTCGACATCCGCATGCCCGGCATGAATGGCGTCGAAGCGGCACGCGCCATCGCGCAACTGCCGGTCGACGAGGAAGGCGACAACAACCGTGGCGGCTGGCACGGCTGCGAGGTCGTCTTCATCACCGCCTACGACCAATACGCGATCGAGGCCTTCGAGCAAGGCGTGGTCGACTACGTGCTCAAGCCCGCCGAGCGCGAGCGGCTCACCGTCACCGTCGCGCGCATCAAGAAGCGCCTCGCGCAGCGCGCCAGCGGCGCACCGTCGAGCGACGACGCAGCGCCGCCGGTGATGCAGCAACTCTTGCAAAAACTCGCCTCCAGAATGGACCCGGCCAAGGCGCCGCAGCTGCGCTGGATCCAGGCGACGGTCGGTCAGAACATCCAAATGATCCCGGTCGACGAGGTGCTGTTTTTCATCTCCGACGAGAAGTACACGCGCGTGCAAACGGCCACGGTCGAGGCGCTGATCAGAAAGCCGATCAAGGAGCTGCTCGACGAACTCGACGCCGAGGCGTTCTGGCAAATCCACCGCTCGACTTTGGTCAACACCAAGTTCATCGCCGGCGTGAGCCGCGACATGCGCGGGCGCCAGCTGGTCGCCGTGAAAGGCCGCCCCGAAAAGCTCGAAGTCAGCCGCAGCTTCGCGGGGTTGTTCAAGGGGATGTAGGGCGCGAAGCGAAGCTCACTCGGTTGCGCCGCACGAATACGACGAACTGCCGGAGCTCACAGACGACATGCTGGCGCGCGCCAAGGATTCGGTGAGTTGACTCTGTGTAATCGCTCGATTACAATTTCAACATGCCGACGGTCAAGCCGCTGCCCGAATTCACCAATGGGCTCGCGGGTGTCAATGACCAGTCCGTTCGTGGCGCGGTTGTGGCCCGAATCAAGCGACTTCAACATGGGCTCGCTGGCGACGTGGCCGCGTTGGGCGAAGGCATCAGCGAGTTGCGCATTCATCTGGGCGCCGGCTGGCCCATCTACTTCGTACAGCGCGGAACGACGATCGTCATCTTGTTGTGCGGCGGCAGCAAACGCACGCAAGCTACCGATATCAGGCGCGCGAAGACGCTCGCTGCCCACATTGAATGACGCACAAGGAGCTACCCATGACCCGACGAATCAAAGCCGCCGATCTTCCGCAATTCGATCCGGCCGAATACCTCGACAGCGACGAAGCGGTAGCGGCGTATCTCAACGACATCATCAGCGCGAACGATGCAGCCTTGCTCGCAGCCGCACTCGGTGACATCGCTCGCGCCCGCGGCATGGCCGTGATCGCCAAAGCCTCAGGCTTGACGCGAGAGGCACTCTACAAAGCGTTGCGGCCGGACTCGCAACCGCGGTTCGACACGATCAATCGCGTGTGCCT
>JANLUW010000144.1:0-7350 GCA_031363645.1 Rhizobacter sp.
GTCACCACGGTCGGCAGTGGCTGGGTCGCGAGTGCCGGCGCGCACATCTTCCTTGCGCCGCCCAAAGAGCGTCGCCTGTGCCTGCCGAACACGCGCTTCATGATCCACCAGCCGGCCGGTGGCGCCGGTGGTCAGGCGACCGACATCGCGATCCAGGCGAAGGAGATCATCAAGGTCCGCGAGCGCCTCGCACGCGTGGTGGCCACGCAAACCGGCCAGCCGTACGAGAAGGTCGCCGCCGACATGGAACGCGACTACTGGATGAGCGCCGAGGAAGCGATCGCCTACGGCATCGTCTCGCGCGTCATCGAGCGGCAGAAGGACTTGGCTTGACGTGACCCCTGGGGTGCCGGGCGTCGGGACGCCCCTCGACCCCGACTCGCGCTACGCCTGGGCGCGGCTCGTCGTCACGCTCGCGCTGATGACGATCGGCAGCGGCGCGATGTATGTGGTCGCGGTCGTGTTGCCGGCCGTGCAGGCCGAGTTCGGCGTGGCGCGCGCCGATGCGTCGCTGCCTTACACGCTGATGATGGTCGGCTTCGGACTCGGCGGCATCGCGATGGGCAAGCTGGCGGACCGCTTCGGCGTGATGTGGGTCGTGCTGATCGGCGCGGTCGGGCTCGGCAGCGGTTTCATCGCCGCCGGCATGGCGGGCAGCCTGACAGCCTTCGCGATCGCGCACGGCGTGTTGCTCGGCGCGCTTGGCAGCGCCACCACCTTCGCGCCGCTGGTGGCCGACACCTCGCTCTGGTTCGTGCGGCGGCGTGGCATCGCGGTCGCGATATGCGCCAGCGGCAATTACCTCGGCGGCGCGATCTGGCCGTCGATCGTGCAGCGCTTCGTCGAGAGCGACGGCTGGCGCGCCACCTACATCGGCCTCGGCATCTTCAGCGCGGTGGCGATGGCAGGCCTCGCGCCGTTGATGCGGCCGCGCCCGCCGGCCGGCAAACCGGCAGCGGCGGCGCGCATCACCGGCGTCGTGCCGTCGACGCGGCCGTTCGGCTTGTCGATGGGCCATGCACAGACGCTGCTGTGCATCGCCGGCGTGGCCTGCTGCGTGGCGATGGCGATGCCGCAAGTGCACATCGTGGCCTATTGCAGCGACCTCGGTTTCGGCGCGGCACGCGGCGCCGAAATGCTGTCGCTGATGCTGGCCTCAGGCATCGTCAGCCGGCTCGTGTCAGGTTTCGTATGCGACCGCATCGGCGGCGTGCGCACTTTGCTGCTCGGCTCGGTGCTGCAGGGCCTGGCGCTGCTGCTGTTCTTGCCGTTCGACGGGCTCGTGTCGCTGTACGTGATCTCGGCGCTGTTCGGGTTGTTCCAGGGTGGCCTCGTGCCGAGCTACGCGATCATCGTGCGCGAGCATTTCCCCGCGGCCGAAGCCGGGGCGCGGGTCGGCGCCGTGATCATGGCCACGATGGTCGGCATGGGGCTCGGCGGGTGGATGTCGGGCAAGGTGTTCGACCTGACGGGCTCGTATCACGCGGCTTTCCTGAACGGCATCGGCTGGAACCTGCTGAACCTGACGATCGCGCTGTTTCTGCTGCACCGCCTGCGCAGCCGGCGCGAGCAGCCGGCACTTCAGGGCGTTGCCTGAACCACCGGCGCAGAGCGGCGCCGGAACTCGGTCGCGTACAGCGCGAGTGCCACCAGCGCGAGGGCGCCACCGAGCAGGCTCAGGCCGTCCCAGCCGTGAAAGGCGTAGATCGCCGCGGCCGAGCCCGAAGCGAGCGCGGCGCACAGAAACACGAAGGTCATGAACAGCGCGTTGAGCCGCCCGCGCAACTCGGGCGCGAGCATGTAGAGGCTGCGGATGCTGAGCACCTGGCAGACCTGCACCGCGGCGTCGACCAGCAGCGCCGCGACCACGAGGCCGGCGAGTGAATGCACGCGGACCGAGACCGCGCCGATCGCGAACGAGAGCAGCGCTACCGTCATCGCGATGCCGGTCGCCGGCCGCGTGAGGCCGCGGTCGGCGAGCCGGCCTGCCAGGGGTGCTGCGAGTGCACCCGCGGCACCGGCGAGCGCGAACAGCGCGATGCCCGCCTGGCCGAGGCCGAACTCGTGCGCCAGCACCAGCGGCACGGCGGTCCAGAAGGCCTGGAAGGTCGCGAACATCAGGCCTTGGTAGAGCGCGCGGCGGCGCAGCAGCGGCGTGCGCAAGACGATGCCAGGCAGTGACTTCAGGGTCCGCGAGTAGCCGACCGACGCGTGCGGTGTGCGCTGCGGCAGCGCGCGCGCGATAACGGCGATCAGCACGGCCATCAATACCGCCGAGATGCCGAACACTGCGCGCCAGCCGAACGCCGCCGCCACGAAGCTCGAAAACGGCCGCGCCAGCATGATGCCGGCGAGCAGGCCGGCCATCACGTTCCCGACGACCTTGCCGCGCGTCGCGTCGGGCGCGAGGTGCGACGCGAACGGCAGCATCACCTGGGCCGCGACCGCGCACACCCCGATCATGAACGACGCGGCCAGAAAGGTCGTCGCCGAACCCGATGCCGCCGCGCCGACCAGGCCGATCACCGCACCGCCCATGGCCAGCAGGATCAGCCGGCGGTTCTCGACCACGTCGGCCAGCGGCACCAACAAGATCAGGCCGGCGCCGTAGCCGAGCTGCGTCAAGGTCATCACGATGCCCGCGAGGCCGGCATGCAGGTCGAGCGCCTTCGCGATCGGCTCGAGCAACGGCTGGGCGAAGTAGATGTTGGCCACGCAAAGGCCGCAAGCCACCGCGAAGAGCGTTGTCAGGCCGGTCGAGAGGCCGGGTGGCGACGAACCGGCAGCGGCAAGGCGGGAAGCAGCTGAGGTCATGGGGCTCGGCAGACGGCCGAATCGGTAGGAGGGCCGCATTTTCGGCCATCGCTTGCATCGATGTCAGCCGCGGGGCATTCGCGCGGCGCGAGCGCCGCGCAACAGCAGCGCAACGCGCGAAATGCGGCCGAAATCACGCACTGCATCAGCGACCGATCCCCTGCCGCAGATGCGACGCTATGCCACTCACGCTGCTCACCTCACGACCCATGCTTGCTGCCATGCCTGCCTCCACCACCGCCGCCATCCCGCTCACCGCCAACACCACGTTGAAAGACTCGATTGCGTGGGCGAGCGACCTGCCTGCGCTGCCCGCGGCGCTGCTCGACCTGCTCGCGCTGGTCGGCTCGGACGATGTCGACATCGACGAGCTCTGCGCCCGCATCTCGGTCGACATGGCGCTCACCGCCAAGCTGCTGCGGCTGGCGAATTCGTCGTTCTACGGCGGCCGCGGCGCGGTGACTTCGGTCGATGCGGCGATCTCGCGCGTCGGCTTGCGCATGGTCAAGGGCATCGTCGGCGCCGCGGCGGCCAGCGGCACGATCAAGCCGCCCGCCTGCAAGGGCTTCGACTTCACCGCGTTCTGGCGCCATGGCGTGGCCACCGCGACGGCCGCACAGGCGCTCGCTTTCGCGACCGGCGCCGACCCGTCGACCGCGTTCACGAGCGGCCTGCTGTACCGCATCGGCCAGCTCGTGCTGGCAGCGCAGGTGCCGGCCGAGTTCGCCGAGACGCTGGCGCGTCGCGCGGCGAGCGGCGGTGATGCACTGCTGATCGAGCGTGCGGTGCTCGGGGTCGACCATGCCGTGGTTGGCGCGCGCATCGCCGCGCATTGGCGGCTGCCGGCTGCAATCGTCGCAGCGCTGTCACAACAAGACCTGCCGCTCGCGCGCGGTGCATCGCCCACGCTCGGGCAGATCGCCGGTGCGGCCGATCGTTTGATAGAGGCCTTCGAGACCGGCGAGGACACGGCCGCGATCGCTGTGGGAACGGCCATCGAGGCATGGGCCGCCGCGGGCGCGCCGTTGTCGTTCTGGGGGCGCACCGCGCTCGATGCTTCGCACCAGGCCGAAGCGATCAGCAGTGCGCTGACGGGTTGAGTCTGAATCCGTCGGGCCGGAAGAAGCGCTGCTTATCGCGCTCTATTTCAAGCCTCGCACCACGCCGCGCCGATCGATGATGACGCAAACGAACGGAGCCCCGCCATGATGCGTTCCCTGTGGATTGCCAAGACCGGCATGGAAGCCCAGCAGACCCAGCTGGACACCATCTCGCACAACCTCGCCAACGCCTCGACCAACGGCTACAAACGGTCGCACGCGGTGTTCGAAGACCTGATGTACCAGAACCTGCGCCAGGCCGGTGCCAACAGCACCGACCAGACCACCTTGCCGACCGGTCTGCAGCTCGGCCTCGGCACGCGTGCGGTCGCGACCTCGCGCAGCTTCGCGCAAGGCAACCTGCAGCAAAGCAGCAACCCGCTCGACGTGGCCGTCAGCGGCCAGGGTTTCTTTCAAGTGCAGATGCAGGACGGCACCACCGGCTACACCCGCGACGGCTCGTTCCAGGTGAGCGCGACCGGCCAGCTCGTGACCAACAACGGCCACACCGTGCAGCCCGGCATCACGATCCCGGCGAACGCCACCAGCGTGACGATCGGCAACGACGGCACGGTCAGCGTGTTGCTGCCGGCACAAGCTGCGCCGCAGACTGTGGGCAAGCTGCAGACCGCGAACTTCATCAACCCGGCCGGCCTCGACCCGCTCGGCCAGAACATCTACGCCGAAACAGCCGCCTCGGGCACGCCCAACACCGGCACGCCGGGGCAGAACGGACTGGGCATCGTGCAGCAGGGCTTCGTCGAGACCTCGAACGTCAACGTTGTCGAAGAACTCGTCGGCATGATCCAGACGCAGCGCGCCTACGAGCTGAACTCGAAGGCGATCAAGACGTCGGACGAGATGCTCGCCCGACTCACCCAGTTGTGATGCGCGCCATGGGCCGATCGACCGCGCTCGCGCTGGCCATCGCTTGCATCGCGCTCACCGGATGCGAAACGATGAGCGAGACGCTCAACAAGCGCCCGCCGGTCGATGTGCTCAAGACCGAGGCGGTGCGGCCGCAGCCGGTGATCGTGGCGGTCGCGAACAACGGCTCGATTTTTCAGGCCCACCAGTACCGGCCGCTGTTCGAAGACCACCGCGCGCGACTGGTCGGCGACACGATCACGGTGCAGATCGTCGAGAAGGTCAGCGCGACGCAAAAGAGCACCAGCTCGATCGACAAGACGGGCGGCCTCGCGGCCGGCGTGACGGCGATTCCCGGCTTCGCGGCGAACTCGTTCGGCCCGGCCCGTGCCACGCTCGGCGCGACATCGAGCAACACTTTCGCCGGCAAAGGCAGCACCGAGAACAGCAATGATTTCTCCGGCACGATTACCGCGACCGTGATCGACGTGCTGCCCAACGGCCACCTGATCGTCTCGGGCGAGAAGCAAATCGGCGTAAACCACAACGTCGACGTGTTGCGTTTTTCGGGCCAGATCGACCCACGCGCCATTCAAGCTGGCAACAGCGTCGCCTCGGCGCAGATCGCCAACGTGCGCATCGAGCAGCGCGGCCGCGGCCAGCAGGCCGATGCGCAGGGAATAGGCTGGTTGGGACGCTTCTTTTTGAACGTTCTCCCCATTTAGGTTTGCCCAGAATCGGGTTCATCCACCGATGGCCCGCCATGATCAACACCGAAAAACTCATCCGCTCGCTGATCACACTCGCCGCCGTGGCGGCTTCTGCCGCGCTCTGGTGGCCGGCACCGGCCCAGGCGATGCGGCTCAAGGAAGTCGCCAGCGTGCAAGGCGTGCGCACCAACCAGCTGGTCGGCTACGGTCTTGTCGTCGGCCTCGACGGCACCGGTGATCAAACCACGTCGACCCCGTTCACCACGCAAAGCTTGAACGCCCTGTTGCAGCAGATGGGCGTGACCGTGCCGGCCGGTACCAGCATGCAGGTCAAGAACATCGCCGCGGTGATGGTCACTGCGCAACTGCCGCCGTTCGCGCAGCCGGGCCAGCAGCTCGACGTGACCGTTTCGTCGATGGGCAACGCCAAATCGCTGCGCGGCGGCACGCTGATCGCCACGCCGCTCAAAGGCGCCGATGGCCAGATCTACGCGCTCGCGCAGGGCAACCTGATCATCGGCGGCGCGGGCGCCTCGGCCGCAGGTTCGAAGGTGCAGGTCAACACGCTCAACGCCGGCCGCGTGCCCGAGGGCGCGACCGTCGAGCGCGCGGTGCCCACGCCTCTGAATCAGGGCGAGTACCTGCAGCTCGACCTGAACGCGAACGACTACAACACCGCGCGCGAAGTGGCGCGCGCCGTCAACGCGAAGATGGGCGCCGGCGTGGCACAGGCGATGGACGGCCGGGTCGTGCGTGTGCGCATGCCCGAGAACACCGATGCGCGCGTGGCCTTCATGGCCGACATCGAAAACCTGCCGCTCGAACTCGCCGCGCCGGCCGCCAAGATCGTCATCAACGCGCGTACCGGCTCGGTCGTCGTGAACCAGATGGTCACGCTCAACCCGTGCGCGGTGGCGCACGGCAGCCTGTCGGTCACGATCAATTCGACACCGCTGGTGAGCCAGCCGGGGCCGCTCTCGAACGGCACGACCGTCGCCCGCGACAAGGCCGACATCACGATCACACAGGCACCGGGCTCGCTGATCCAGTTGCCGGCAGGCACCAAGTTGGCCGATGTGGTCAAGGCACTCAATTCACTCGGCGCGACGCCGCAAGACTTGCTCGCGATTCTTCAAGCAATGAAGACCGCAGGCGCGCTCAACGCCGAAATCGAAGTGATCTGACATGGCGATCTCAGGCATGTCCAGCACGTCCAGCACCAAGGGCGACACCGGCGCACTCGATGCGCTGCGCGATCCGTCGGGCAGCGCGTTGCGTGCGCGGGCGGCGACCGATCCGAAGGCGGCGATCAAGATGGCCGCGAAGCAGTTCGAGGCGATGTTCATGCAGCAGTTGATGAAGAGCATGCGCGAATCGTCGCTCGGCACCGGCATGCTCGAGAACTCGGGCACGCAGATGGGCACCGAGATGCTCGACACCCAGCTCGCGAACAAGATGAGCGGTGTCTCGGGCGGCTTGGCCGATGTGATCGCGCGTCAGCTCGAGCGTCAGATGAGCGGCCCAATCGGCGCCATCCAGCCACTCGCCGCCGTGCCCGCGGCGGGCGCCGCCGGTGCGCCGGCGGCCAAGGTGTCCAGCATCAAGCCGAGCCAGCAAGAGTTCCTCCGCATGCACACCGAATCTGCCGCCGGTGCCGAGGCGCAAACCGGCATTCCTGCCGCCTTCATGGTCGCGCAGGCGGCGCATGAATCGGGCTGGGGCAAGCACGAGATTTGCAACGCCGACGGCACGAGCTCGCACAACCTGTTCGGCATCAAGGCCGGCGCCTCGTGGCGCGGCAAGGTCACGCAGGTGCTGACGACCGAAGTGATCGACGGCCAGCCGCGCAAGGTGATGGC